>JAUYSY010000041.1 GCA_030696155.1 Alphaproteobacteria bacterium
TATTAAATTTTAAAATAAAAACAAAAACATCAAAAATTAGTTCAAAATTTTTTCTTTTTTTTATCAAATCATTAATTGTATTTTTAATATATTGAATTTTTTCTTTTGTAATCTTCTTTTTAGAACTTACAATACAATTAATATAATGTGCTGCTGCTTGAGAAATTTCATCTGAATAATTAAAAATTTTACCTAAAACATCTATTAAAGACATATCATTATCAATTTCAGATAAATAAACCTCTTTCATGTATTTTGCTAAAGATATTAAAATAGAACCATTTTTTGTAAGCGTTAAGTTTTTATTATATAATTTCTTAAATGCATTTAGAAAAATTACTCTCTCATTTTCATTAAGTTCTTTTTTAATATAATCTCCCCATATATTTGTTATTTTTTCTTGAAGAACAGACACCATTTTTGCCCATGTAAGTTTATTAGGATAATCAAAATTTTGTTCTTTCCTTACAGTTTCTTCCGTATATGTTTCTTTTATATTTAATTTTTTCTTTTTTTTAGGATTTTTTTGTTTATTAACAACTTCATTTTTGTTTTCAAATTCATCATAAGTTCTTTTGCCTGTGTTTTTATTATCCTCCGTATCATTAGCATGTAAAGACATTGCCGTAAAAAAAGATACAAAAACAAATAAATATGATAATACTTTCTTCATAAAAATCTCCGATGTAATAAAATTTAAAATATATAATATATAGAAATAATTTTACAATAAAATAACTATTAATACAACATAATTATTATTAATAGTTATTTAATAAATTCTTTTTATAAAATCAATGAAGTTTAATTTAAAAATTATATAATTTTATTATGAAAAAAACAAAGTACAGCCCCACTCCACATTAACGAGTTTATAAAGAAGTCTCGTAAAGATTAAAAATAAACACCCTATTGCACTTTTAAGCTTTTAAAAAACTTTAAGTTCATTACACTATGATTGACAATCTAGATTAAGTGATAATGCATCACTAAATCTATCTAGATATATCTAGCATCCTATTGAAACGACGTTCTTATTTTACCCTGGAGGTTTTATGCGTTACTTTAAATACAATCTTGTTTTTTTACTCTTTATCAATTTATTGATTATACAGCCAACTTGCGCCGAAGAATTCGAAGTGCACATCACGCGCGGCAAAATTGAAGCATTTCCAATCGCTATCCCTTCAATGTTTGGCGATCAACATGCTCAAGAAATCACCGAAATTATTAAAGCTGATTTACATAGATCAGGCATTTTTCGTTTACTTGATCCACGTGCTTTCATTCAAACACCAGAATCTCTTAAAACAGCTCCCCGTTTTTCAGATTGGCGTTTAATCAATGCCAAAGCTTTAGTAACTGGTCATGTGACCCCTGATGTTGGTGGTCAATACAGAATTTCGTATCAATTGTTTGATGTCTATTTAGATCGTGAAACAGATCGCTTCGAAAAAGTCTTTACACTTGCTGAACTCAGAAAAGTTGCCCATACAATATCAGATCGCATTTATGAACGTATCATCGGCATCTCTGGCTTTTTCAACACCCGTATTGCTTATGTTGCTGAATCTGGTCACCCTAAAAACCGTCAAAAACGACTCGCACTTATGGATCAAGATGGTTTCAATCAAGAATTTTTAACTAAAGCTGAAACAGGCATGGTCGTTAGTCCTCGTTTTTGCCCAACGCGCCCTGAAATCACTTACATGGCCTATCGTAACAATCAAGCACGTATTTATGTCATGGATTTAAAAACACGCCAAGAACGTCCACTCGGCTCCTTTGCCAACATGACTTTCGCCCCACGTTATTCATTAGATGGCAATAAACTCATTATGAGCTATGCCGAAAACAATGGAGACTCTGATATATACATTATGGATCTAAAAACACGTCAAAACAAAAGATTAACAGCAAATGCAGCCATTAACACCTCCCCTTCTTTATCGCCAGATGGATCAAAAGTTGTATTCAATTCTGACCGTGGTGGATCGCAACAACTTTATGTCATGAATGCTGATGGCAGCGATCAAAAGCGAATTAGTTTTGACGGTGTTAAATACGCAACACCTGTTTGGTCCCCTTTAGGAGATTTAATAGCATTTACAAAGGTTTTCAACGGTCAATACCACATTGGTGTCATGCGTCCAGACGGAAGTAACGAAAGAATTTTAACAAAAGGTGATTATATGGTTGAAGGGCCAGAATGGGCGCCTAATGGAAGATTACTGACCTATTATCGCCAAAGTCGTAGGGATAGACAAGGAAAAGCACAGGTTAACCTTTACACAATCCACGTTTCGGGTGAACACGAACAGTGGCTCAGAACTACAACAGATGCATCTGATCCTTCCTGGTCACCCTTGATTAGATGATCAAGACAGAGTATGATGCATTCATGAAAGATACTTACGTGTTTGAAAACGCTTTTTAATATGTGTTAGTATCTTAAGTATATTAATTTTGTTTGTAACAGTTTCTGATGGGGAGCTCCTCATGCGCCTAAAACATTTATGTCTGCTTTCACTAGTAATAATGGTAGCAGCTTGTGCTGATAAAAAAGCACCCGTTCAACAAGCCAATGTTGATCAACCACAATACGAACCTTATGTCGAAGATGGACATAATGTTCAACCAGGAAGTATTGAAGATTTCCGCGTTAACGTCGGCGATCGCGTATTTTTTGGATACAACCATCAAGATTTAACACCTGCAGCACGCGAAACTTTAGAGCGTCAAGCTGGTTGGCTTAAGCAATATGCTGATGTCAAAGTTATTATTGAAGGTCACTGCGATGAACGCGGAACACGTGAGTACAACTTAGCCCTTGGCGAACGTCGTGCACATGCTTCCAAACACTACCTTATCAGCCTAGGCATTCCAGCGAGCAGAATCCAAACGTTGAGCTTTGGTAAAGATAAGCCAGAAAATCCAGCTTCAAACGAAGAAGCTTGGTCACAAAATCGTCGTGCCGTTACAATTATTACTGAAGGCGCTCATTGAGCTTCCTCTAGTACTCGTTGATTCAAAAGGGAGCTTAGGCTCCCTTTTTTATTTTGAGGTTAATTCACTATTGTCTAATGCTCCTGTGTTTTTCTTTATGTTTTTATTTTTATTTCTTTTCAAAGGTTCTCTCACGATTGGTTTATTCATAGGCTCATTTAATATTCTATTTTCATTAGGGATCTGCACATTCGGTTTTATACTTTCATGATGCGTAGCTTCCCTCTCTACCTTTCTACTTTCAAGTGTTGCATTCATCGCCAATTTGTCACCAACAGCATAAGTTTGTAATGGCGCAAGCATTATAACCGTGTATATTATAGAAAATATTAATCCGGTGGTTTTCATTTATCCCTCCATCAATTAATTATATTACCTAATGTAATTATAACAGACTACACTTAAATAAAATGTAAAAAGTAAATAATTTTAATAAATTATTAATAATATTTTGATAGAATTGTAATAAAAAAATATATCTACGCAAACATATTTTAAAAAAAAATAATTTTTATTTTCTAAATGAATTTAAAAACTTCAACATCTTTAAAAAAAACCCTAGATATCCTTTCAGATACCCAGGGCAAGTTGTCGAGGAAAAAATATTACCCGAATAATTTTGAAAATATTTGGGTGAATTACAGTTGTTTAACTATCCAAATTATGAGGCAAAGTCTAGAAAGGCTAAGAGCCGGAACGGAGTGTACTTCTTTGTACATGAGTACCCGAAACGCGAACCTGACGACGAATTTGTCCATAATCTGGATAGTTATAAATCAACTGCAACCGCTTGTATGACCACATGTCACACATTTAAGACACGTACCATTACGCACAAGCGTGAAATTACCGCAATCACCACAAGCATCACCTGCATAACCTTTTAAGCGGGCTTGACGACCTTGCTCATAAGCATCGTTTTGAACGACATGATGTGTTTCTTGGCTGACGCCTACTGTATACACTTTACCTTCAACATGTTCTGGCTCAACCATAAAAGCTTGAGATCCACCTGACAAAACCGATAAACGATTACGCACAAAACCCTTACTTGCTGCAAGGTGAACAGCTTCCATGGTTGCAGCACTTGCCATATGGTGTGTCGTTCCTTCATGGCTACCACGACCAACGCTATCGGGTAATAAATCGGATGCTTCAGCATGTGCCAAATCATTGCGGCCTAAATACGAAATAGCGAGTTCTCTGAATATGTAATCAATAACAGAGGTTGCCATTTTGATCGTATCATTGCCCTGCACCATGCCTGATGGTTCGAAACGTACAAAAGTGAACGCATCAACGAATTCTTCTAAAGGCACGCCATATTGAAGACCCATTGAAATCGACATCGCAAAAGCATTCATCAAGCTTCTAAAAGCTGCGCCTTCTTTATGCATATCGATAAAGATTTCGCCTAAAGTGCCATCATCATATTCACCTGTGCGTAAATAGACTTTATGGCCACCAATCGTTGCTTTTTGCGTATAGCCTTTTCGACGTTGTGGCAGTTTGCGACGATCCATAACGCGTTCAATAATTCTTTCAGCCATTTGAATAATTTTAGCACTTTGAGGTTTTACCTCTTCCGCATCAATATCATCATCTATATCGCCCACTAAAGAAGAACTTAAAGGTTGCGATAGTTTCGATCCATCACGATATAATGCATTACATTTCAAACCTTGTCGCCAGGACAATAAATAGGCTTCTTTACATTCTTCAACACTTGCCGAATTCTGCATATTAATTGTTTTGGAAATAGAGCCCGAAATAAATGGTTGAGCAGCCGCCATCATACGGATATGACTTTCAACAGACAAGAAACGTTTACCTATAGAACCACAAGGATTCGCACAATCAAAAACAGATAAATGCTTGTCTTTTAAATGAGGCGCGCCTTCAAGCGTCATCGTCCCACAACAAAAAATATTCGCTTCCTGAATCTCAATACGTGAAAATCCTAAATGCGCTAAAAGATCAAAACTTATATCTTGTAATTGGGTATCTGTTATATGAAGAATATTCTTACAGAAATCTTCGCCTAAGCTCCATTTATTAAACATAAACTTAATATCAAAAGCAGATTTCGCTGATTCCTCAAGTGATTGAAGTATCGCATCTGTAAACCCTTTGGCCTTCAAACTGACATGATTAATATGAGGCGCATTTTTAAGCGTCCCATGCCCAACAGCATATGAAATCATTTCATCAATTTGATTTTCTTTATAGCCCAAATTTTTAAGGGCTTTTGGCACCAATTGATTAATGATCTTAAAGTACCCACCACCTGCTAATTTTTTAAATTTAACAAGTGCGTAATCAGGCTCAATCCCCGTTGTATCGCAATCCATGACAAGACCAATCGTCCCCGTCGGTGCAATCACTGTTGCTTGCGCATTACGGAAACCATATTGCGTTCCACTTGCGACCACATCATCCCACACTTTTTGCGCTGCTTTTACAAGTGGTTTCGATGGACAAGAAGCCGCATCTAAAGGAACAGGCGCAATCGCCATTTGTTCATAGCCAGTCTTTTTACCATAGACAGCCTTCTGATGATTACGCATCACACGCATCATATGCGGTGCATTTTTGCTATATTCTTGAAACGCACCAATTTCTTTCGCAATTTCAGAAGAAGCTAAATAAGAAACACCTGTCATTAAGGCCGAGATAGCACCGCCTAACGCACGGCCTTCTGGGCTGTCATAAGAATGACCAGACACCATTAAAAAACCACCTAAATTGGCAAAACCAAGTCCTAATGTTCTGTATTTATAGGAAAGTTCAGCAAGCTCTGTACTTGGAAATTGTGCCATATAAACTGATATTTCAAGCACAAGCGTCCAAATACGTGTGGCATGTATAAAAGAATCAACGTCAAACGCTTCTTCTGGTTTAGCTTTATCATCATAAAAACGCATCAAATTTAAAGATGCTAGATTACAGGCTGTATTATCCAAGAACATATATTCAGAACATGGATTTGATGCATTAATACGGCCACCCTCTGGGCATGTATGCCAATCATTAATGGTTGTATCGAATTGCAATCCTGGATCAGCACAGGACCATGCGGCATAGGCAATAGATTCCCATAAATCGCGTGCTTTTACCGTTTTAAAGACTTTACCATCTTTACGGCGTATCAAATTCCAATCTTCATCTTTCAAGACTTTTTCTAAAAATTCATTGGTCAAACGGACCGTATTGTTAGAATTTTGGCCAGAAACAGTACGATACGCTTCAGAATCCCAATCTGTATCATAGGATTTAAAATCGATATGCTTATAGCCTTGTTTCGCAAATTGGATAACGCGTTGAATATAGTTTTCTGAAATCAAAGACTTACGTGCTTCGCGGATAGCAGCACGTAAAGGTTTATTGATTTTAAGATCAAACGCATCTTCTTTATTGATATCTGACACATAATGATGGCACGCATCCATAATATCATTCAAATGCTTATGCGCTAATTTTGATCCTGCAACGAGCGCCAAAACTTTTTGCTCTTCAATCACTTTCCAATTAATAAAATCTTCAACATCAGGATGATCAATATTAACGATCACCATTTTAGCGGCACGTCTTGTCGTCCCACCCGATTTAATAGCACCTGCTGCACGGTCACCAATTTTCAAAAAGCTCATAAGGCCTGAAGAAACACCACCGCCTGATAATTTTTCACCAGCGCCACGAATATCCGAAAAATTCGATCCAGTCCCAGATCCATATTTAAATAAACGGGCTTCTTTCGTCCATAAATCCATAATCCCGCCATTATTTACGAGATCATCTTTAACGCTTAAAATAAAACAAGCATGGGGCTGCGGACGGGCATAAGAGGAGCTTGAAAAAATGAGTTTTTCAGTTTCAGGATCAATATAAGAATGACCTTGTGCAGGACCATCAATACCATAAGCCCAATGAAGGCCTGTATTAAACCATTGCGGTGAATTCGGCGCACACATTTGTTTCGCAAGCATATAGCAAAGTTCATCATAAAAAGCACGTGCATCATCTTCCGAGGTAAAATAATTACCCTTCCAACCCCAATATGTCCAAGCACCAGCCAAACGATGGAACACTTGTTTTGCGCTTGATTCAAACGTATAACGTTCTTTTTCAGGGCATTTAGAAAGTTTCGCCTCGTCAGCTACTTGACGCCAAAGCCAAGAAGGCACAGCGTTCTCTTCAACAGGTTTTAAAAATTTAGGGACACCTGCTTTTCTGAAATATTTTTGCGCTAATACGTCTGTTGCAACTTGCGACCATTCTTGCGGCACTTCAATGTTTTGAATCTGAAAAACAATAGACCCATCTGGATTTTTGATTTCGCTACTCGTCTCATGAAATTGGATATTATCGTAGGGCAAGGTGCCAGATTGTGTGAAACGACGCGCGAATTTCATGAGATGCTCCATATTCTCTCTTATACTATATGTAGTATGTAATATGAAAAATACCCCCATTACAAGACTAGAAATAGTTTTTTTTATGTGTTAGGATTGGGTCACCAAAGATGATATATCTGTAAATTCAATGCGATGAATTGATATAGGACAGGTATATGGAATTTAATATTGATGATCTCGATAAAATTTTCACTATAGTCAATAGACTTGAGAAGCAGACAAGGAACAACGAACGAAGTGTATCTTTATACATGAGTGAGGGGTGACGATGTATCCTTTCAATGTCTATCGACTACATGCGGTCAGCAAAATTTTAAGCTCTTTTACCAACCGCATACAATATAAATCATGCCTACATTGCTAATTAAACAATCTATTTACCTGCTATTGACCTATTTAATGCTGCAGAAAGTTGCATAAATTCTCCTCTATTTGCCGTACATTCTTTACCATCTCTTAAACGTACCAAAGAAGTATGCAACCCGAGATAATTTAATGTTTCTTTCATAGGAAATTTGTCCTGAGAACCAAATTTTTCATGTAAGCCAGCACCTATTTTATTATATGAAGCTAGATTTTCCTTATATTTGGGACAAGAATTTGTCAAGGGACTAAGATCTATTACATTTGCAGAACTTTTAAATTCTTCTGGAATCAAAGCATAGCTATGAACACTCATAAGAACAAACCCTAAACTTAAAAAACTCATTACTTTTTTCATTTTATTCTCCTTTGTTTGTTTTACACCCCATTTAATCTTTTATTTAATCTGGTTATAAGGTAATCCTTCAAAAGCATTTTTCTTAATAACCTTTAACTTGCCATCAACTTTTTTAACTGTTTCGTCTTTTGTAAAATCATATTTTTGATTTATCTTGCCCAACAATTTTTGTTTATATGTTTCAAGCTGACTTATACGTTTTTTTATATCGCCCACTAACTTTTCATATTCACCAGGAATACCTTCTGAAGCATCATCTTGGCCACGTGCCTTAAGATAATTATCCAATTTCATTTTATATTTATCTATTTTTTGTGTTACTTTTGAACGCATTTCCTCCTTTATTTTATTAACTTTGTCCACGTCAGGATTTACAGCTTCCACTTTTGGAACCACTACCTGGATTTTTACCTCTGGTTTCGCATCTTCGGCATAAGCAACCTGACCTAAAGATAAAGCGATGAAAGATGAAAAAAGAATGATACGCATGATGTAATCCCTCACTAAAAGATCTAAAAAGATCATGTTTATAATTTAATTTTAAAGAAAAATTGTTAAAAAATCATTAAAATTATACTTCAACTTGTTTTTATGTCAGAAATTTTAATTACAATATTATCCTTTACCTGCTAAACAATTTTTCCGTGGCAATAAGCTATAGTCGATAGACTTGAGAAGCAGACAAGGGTGTATCCTTATATACATGAGTGAGGCGTGACGATGTATCCTTCCAATATCTATCGACTACATTTTTAAACTTATCCCCAAAAACACTTAACAAGTCTGTGGATAAGGATGGGTATAGATAGGGATAAAAGCTTTTCATGGAATGGGCTTTAATAGAAAAAAAGAACTTGCTACATTTAAATAAAAATGATAAATACTTAAACCTAAACAAATTAAATACACAAAACATCATAGAAAGATAATATAAATGAAGAAGTTAGCTTTTTTAATTAGCACCTTAACTTTATTAAATGGCAACGTAAATGCTTTTGGTGAAGATGATCTTGATTATCAAGAACAATTAAGACAAAGTGAAGCTGCAGAACTAGAATGTTCACAAAATATCAACACAATGTTTGAATGTTTACAAACACTCATGGGAGCAGAACAAAATGCAGAAAATACATGGTTTAGTCAATATGCAAATACAATCATAAAAACGAAAAATGAACGTCAAATGCAAATAATCGACTTTAGATGCGAGTTACAAAAAAAAGAAATGCGCAGACATCTCGAATGGGTAAAGTCATTATCAGAACAAGAATATCTTGATTATCTAGCCAACCAAGAACCTTTGCCTCAGCTTGATTAATTGTTAGAAAGCAATATGTTGAAACGAATATAGAAAGCCCGTCCCTCACGAAAATACCTAAGTGCTTGCACGAGGTGTTTGTGGCAATCCATGCTTTTTATCGTCTGATTAAAGTGTGCATTGCCACGGGGCCCCTCGCAATGACGACGGAGAGAAAATTGCCTTGAAACTTTGTTCTAACAAGTCCCAGAGAAACAAAATACTTACATTATGAGATGAAATCTAGAAAGATCGAGAACCGGTGCGAAATATACTACAGTACATCAGCACCTTTGCTTCGAACTGACGACAAATTGATCCATCTTTCGAAACTCTACTAGTGTGGTCGATTGATGCGTCGTTTCGGCACTCAGATCCTCATGTATGAAGAATACAGAACGGTCTTCCGTGCCGAATATTCTATCACGCGCCTCAGATTAGCGAGTTTCAAAAGAAGTCTATTGAGTCTCTTCCCACATGGGTGACGAATAACGCTTTGTAACTTAAAGCGAAAATATTATTACATTGTTAAAATCTAACTTTAGCCCCCAGAAATCCTGCAAAAATGCTGTGGAATTTAGTTTCAAAGCGTTTTAATTTATGGTGCCTAACGCCCAAATAAATTTCAGTCGCAGCACTATCAATATTTTGCACAAGAAAAGCACCTGTTAAAAAACAAAGATCTCGATTTTTTTGAATGTGTCTTGCAATACCGCGATCAACTGATATGGCAGTGTCCCCGATTGCAAATGGTTTCATTATATACCCAATTTTTCCATGATAAAAATGTGGATGATGGCGATGATAATGACGCCGATGAATATTATTATTGTAGTGGTGATGACGATGGATTGTTATTTCTCGGAAGCCTGACCCTCCTCCTATATTAAAGCCAGAAGGAAAAAGGATAGAGACAGATCCATTGGTTTGTTTATATTTTTTACGATTTTTAGCATGTGCAATTGAACCTTGAATTTCAGTGTCGTAAACTTTGCCATTGTAATTTAAACCTACATCATATGAGTTTTGCATGACATGACTACCGCCAATGCTGAAACCATATACATCTGGGGAATCCCATCGAAAACGATCGCGCCTTGAAAGCCCATCCATAGGATTGTAAACATCACTAACAATAGGCCCTTTATTTGCCTCTCCTTTAATATATTTTTTTCTAAAACTAAGTCCACCACTCATTGCATCTGCTGAACAACCAAGTGCTACGACATCTGTTTTAGATAAATCGTTTTCTGAAGTTGTATCAGATCGCGTATGACCATGACCAATTGAAAAAGTGCCAAAATCTTTGCTTATAAAAACTGCTTCAGTTTCACGTTGACGAAAAGATACGGCACCGGTATCGCTTGAAATATCAGTTTCGGAACTATCGTTTGATTGCATTTCAAATGAAAAATTCGCACCGATTGTAAAACTGTCTGATACTTTTGCACGACTATAAACCTTTATACGGCTAGAACTGTTCTCATTATCAACATGAAGTAAACGTTGTTTTATACCATTATCAGCATAAGTCATTGCACGATTAACATGGCCACTTAAAGAAACAGATGCAACTTCAGTCCCAGATCTAACCAATAATTTTTCAGGCTTGGCTTTTTCTTGAATTTGTTGCGTTTTGATTATTTCATGTGGGAAAGGAATGGGTGTGAAATACCTTTTTGGTTCAATTGAACCCGCATAAAGATTAGGTGAGATATTTCCGAGCAAAATGATTATAAAAAAGAAACGTAGAGAATGGACCATTTTTCTTCCCAATATTTTTTGTATTTACATTACGTTGCCCGAAACAAAATAAAGGGTCAACGTAATTCGAAGAAAAATTTTTAAATTATTTGTTCTAGTGATTTTTGAACAATATTTTCAAGGCTCGTGCACAATTCATTCGCGATTGCGTTATCTTTTGATTTAATGCCGTGTTTTATAATAACGTGAAGTGCATCGATATGTGCTTTAAGAACAATCGGGTTGAGGGGTAAAGCTTTATGGATTTCAAGATAGACGTTTAAGTTTTTTGCAATATCGCTTATGAGAGGATGACCAAAAGTAGCGCCTTCGCCTTTAAGTTCATGTGATATATTTTCAATAATTGTTCTTAGTGCTTTAGATATTGGTTCTGTTGGATTTTCTGCAATTTCATTGCACGCTTTTTGGAGGTTTTGGATAACAATATTTGCTTTAGAAATGAATATATTCTCGTATTTTTCGACTAGAGAATTTGCCATTTCAAGAGACATTTTTGAAACGCCGCCATTTCCAATTTTTGCTTTTAAACTATTTGGAGGAATAACAATTGTATAGTCATTTTTACCAGGTTTTTTATTTTGTTGATCCATTTAGTTTTTCCTAATCTAAATTAAGCTGCAGCCACTCTTCTATCTTCACTTTGTTGTGGAAAGTCTTTAACGCGCCTATCTGGTCCAAAATATGTTTTTGTTTTGATGAAAGGACGAGGCGCTTCAATGATTGTAGCTAAGATTCTTGCCAAAGATGCCGGTGTGAAGGGTTTTGTTAAAAAGGCATTCGCGCCCGCATCACGTGATCTTTTAATATGATCGAGTGTTGAATGTGCTGAAATCATGATGATGGGAACGTATGGATCTGGGCTGTTATCTGGATTGCGCATTTGTTTTAGAAATTCAATTCCATCCATTGGCGACATAACCCAATTGGTGAAAATAACATCGACGCGACTTTGCTTAAGTGTCGCTAATGCTTCACTACCATCACTTGCTTCGATGACGCGTGTGCACCCAAAACAAAAGAGGACGTCTTTTAAAAGCTTACGAATATGTGCGCTATCATCAACAATTAATGGAAAAATCTTATCAAAACGATAATTGCCGTAATGTGGTGATGCAGCATTCATAAGTTTTTTCCTTTTAGACCCTTTCTTATCATTATAGTACGCGCTATAAAAGAAGAAATAGTTTTTTTCATCCAGAATGCAAATAGTGGGACATTATGGCAGGACATTCACAGTTTAAAAATATTATGCATCGTAAAGGTGCTCAGGACAAAAAACGTGCTAAAGTTTTTACAAAACTTATTCGCGAGATCACTGTTTCAGCCAAAACCGGGCTCCCTGATCCGCAAGCAAATCCAAGATTGAGGGCTGCAATATCGGCAGCAAGAATAGCCAATATGCCCAAAGATACGATCGATCGTGCGATAAAAAAAGCAATCGGCGGTGATGATTCTGCAACATATGAAGAAATTCGTTATGAGGGCTATGGACCAGCGGGTGTTGCTGTCATCGTTGAAGTACTGACAGATAATCGTAACAGAGCAGCATCCGAAGTGCGTGCCGCTTTTTCTAAATACGCAGGTGCTTTAGGTGAAACTAATAGTGTTAGTTTTATGTTTGATAGGTTAGGATTGATTACATATCCCGTGCAAATAGGTGATTATGAAAAGGTGTTTGAGGCGAGTGTTGAAGCTGGTGCTGATGATCTTGAGCTCAATGACGATATATACGAAATCACTTGTGCACCTGATGATTTAAATCAAGTACGTGAAAATTTAGAAAAAACATTTGGTGAATCCTCAACGATGAGCCTTACATGGCGTCCTAAAACTTTATCGCCTGTTAACGAGAAACAAGCAGAAACATTGATTAAGTTGATTGATGTTTTAGAAGATAATGATGACGTTCAAGACGTTTTCGCAAATTATGATATGCCGGCAGAGTTAATTGAAAAACTTAGCAAATGACTAATAAAGCTCTTTCGAAACGACCATTCTCCTGTTGCTTTCCTGGACAGATGAGAAGCAAAGCTTCGAATCCAGATCCAGGATCCAGACAAAAACACATGACCGAAGGTCATGACTCATTGTGTATGATCTTCGATCATAATCATTTCTGGACCCTGGATCCGCATTCGAGTCCTTTGGACTCTCATTGGTCCAGGGAAACAACGTGCGCGTCGAATCTGATTTGCCAATTTGGCCATAAAAGGGACAATTAAATGGCTTCTAGGCTTATTTTAGGGCTAGACCCCGGCTTACGTTTTACAGGTTGGGGCATCATAACCGTGCAAGGCTATGCATTACGCGCTGTTGCTAATGGTGTTATTGCTGTCCCTGTTGATCTGCCTTTGCCTGAACGTTTGGCTTTTTTATTTCGAGAATTATCGATCGTTATTACGGAATTTAAACCAGAAGAGGCTGCCATTGAAGAAACATTTGCTAATACAAATGCGGCATCGACGCTTAAATTAGGATTGGCACGTGGCGTTGTTATGTTGGCCCCTGCGCATTTTGGTTTAAAGGTTGCAGAATATACGGCTAATCAAGTTAAAAAAGCTGTTGTTGGTAAAGGTCATGCTGATAAAACACAAGTTCAAATGATGGTGAAGATGATTTTACCAGGTGTTAATTTTAAAAAAGCAGATGCAGCAGACGCTTTAGCGGTCGCCATTTGTCATGCGCATCATCAGTCAACTTTACGCCAATGGAGCAAAGCGTTATGAAAAACAAGCTAAGCATACCCGAACAGTTTCAATATGTGAGTAGGAAGATGAGCGGTAAGGCACGCGGAGTGTATTTCTTCATACATGAGCATGTCGAATCCCGAAATCTGACGCCCTCCACAGATTGAAAGAGGAGGGTATAATGATTGGTAAACTACGCGGCATCCACGATTCATCCAGTGCTGATTCTGTTATTTTAGATGTATCGGGTGTTGGTTACTTAGTTTTTGCCTCCACGCAAACCTTAAGATCATTACCATCTGTGGGACAGGAAGCCACACTTTTAATTGAAACGCATGTGCGTGAAGAATATATTCATCTTTTTGGATTTGTGTCGAGTGATGAACGTTTATGGTTTAGGCATCTTTTTACCGTGCAAGGTGTAGGCGGGCGTGTTGCATTAGCTATTTTGTCAGCTTTGCCTTTAAATCAATTGATTAATGCTATTGCGAGCGAAGATAAAAAAATGCTTTCTAAAGCTGATGGCGTGGGTCCTAAATTGGCTGTGCGTATTGTGACGGAACTTCGTGAAAAAGCCCGCTCTTATCTAGGTTTTGCAGGTATTTCATCAAAAGCTGTTGGTGGCGAGGATGTTGTGGTTTCTATGACGGGTAGTAATGCACATACCCATGATGCAATTTCGGCGCTTATCAATTTAGGCTATGGGCGCCAGGATGCATTTACGATTGTGCACCAACAATTACAAAAACAACCCGATTTAAGTTTAGATTTACTTATTAAAGCAGCACTTAAGGAATTAAGTCAAAAATGAGCTCAACTAATTTAGCCCAAAATTTAGACGATTCCCTTGATGATAATCGTGTTATTGGCGCGCGTTTTATGGATGAAGATCATGTTGAAAAATCTTTACGTCCTCAAACATTAGAAGAATTTATCGGTCAAGATAAATTGCGCGATAATTTACGTGTTTTTGTGCAAGCAGCACGTGAACGCAAACAATCTTTGGATCATGTGTTGCTTTATGGTCCGCCTGGTTTGGGTAAAACGACACTCGCTCAAATTGTAGCGCGTGAAATGGGTGTGGGTTTTAAAGCAACGTCCGCACCTATTATTACAAAAACTGGCGATCTTGCTGCTATTTTAACGAATTTACAACCTAATGACGTATTGTTTATTGATGAAATACATCGTTTGACGCCCCAAATTGAAGAAGTTTTATACCCTGCAATGGAAGATCAGCGTTTAGATCTTATTATAGGTGAAGGACCATCCGCTAGAACCATCCAAATTGATTTGGCGCCTTTTACGTTGATAGGTGCTACAACACGATCTGGTCTTATTACGATGCCACTTCGAGAACGTTTCGGTATTCCCTTGTTATTAAGTTATTATACGCATGATGAATTGGCATTGATTGTATCGCGTAATGCAAAATTGTTGGATGTGAAGATTACTGATGATGGTGGATATGAAATCGCAAAACGATCACGCGGCACGCCGCGGATTGCTGGACGCCTTTTAAGACGTGTGCGTGACTTTGCATCCGTTCTTAAAAAATCGCCTATTACAGCACAAATAGCTGATGAAGTGTTATTGCGGTTGGAGGTTGATAAAACAGGTCTTGATGCCTTGGATCGTCGCTATTTAAAATGTTTGGCTGAAAATTATGCAGGTGGTCCTGTGGGTGTTGAAACCTTGGCGGCGTTTTTATCCGAACAACGGGATATGCTTGAAGAAGTAATTGAACCTTATCTGATGCAAAAAGGACTCATTCAACGGACACCACGCGGTCGTATGTTATCAAGTTTAGGGTATGAACATCTAGGGTTGAGTCGTTTAACATCAGAATAAAAAATGCTATTATCACTAGGTTTATCTTAATTCTTTTTATAGTTATAAAAAAAACATTATAATTATTTCCTTTTCTCATTAATATGATAGCATGAATAGTAATACCTTAATGCAACCTATAGTTGTATTCTTGTCAAAATAAAAAAATGATAGGAATTAATATGTATCCCGAAAGCCTTGAAGAATCTGAAATAAAAGCAAAAAAAGCGTTCAGTAAAATAAAATTACATTCCTTGAAGTGTCACCCTAATAACTTTGCCATATGGTATGAATTTTTTGGTGGTAGATATAAAGATTTACAGACAAAAATTGATCAGTATGAAAAAAGTGAAAAAACACTTGATGATAAAACCTGTGAAGAATTGTATGTAGAATTTTTTACCTTTCAAAAAGAGCATGAAAATGTTCTCGATATTTCAGGTAAAATTACTGATTCAATTGGATCGATTGGGGATCAGGTCAGTGCCGTTCTTAAATCGAGTTCTGCGTTGGATAATGCACTTGAATATACAAGTAAAAAAATTGAAACTATTTCTACGATAACGGAGCTTAAAGACATCATTTCAGATTTAGTCAAAAAAAACAAAGATGTCTATGATCAAAACAAAAAATTTATAGAAATAGCTGAAAAAACAAACCAAGACATTTTGGGGTTAAAAAAAGAATTAGAAGATTCTTATGTAAAAGGTGCAACGGATTCTTTAACGGGTTTAGGAAATTATAAGTTATTTCAAAAAAAATTGATAAATTTTTGTGATATAGCGCGTAGTTCTAATTCTGCTTTATGTGTTTTATTTGTAGATATTGACAATTTTAATGCTTTTAATAAAAGTCACGGTCTTAAAAATGGGGATCTTGTTTTAAGATTTTTAGCACGCATACTTATGAAAATATTTGGAGAAGAATGTTTTATTGCACGTGCAGCTGATGATGAATTTGCAATCATTCTCCCTAAAGAAGATTTAAAATCAGCGAAAGATAAGGCTGAACGTATGCGTATTTTGTTAGCGCAAAATAATATTATTAATAAAGCCACAGGTGAAGATCTTGGTAAGATAACTGTTTCAGTAGGTCTCGCTGATTATAATAATGAAGGTTCACTTCATTTGTTTTTAGAAAGAGTAAAATCTGCTCTTTTCGTAGCACGTCAATCAGGATGCAATCGGGTTGTTTGTCAAAACAGAAAAAAAAATAATCAATTTGAGTGATTATTTTTTAACAAAAGGATCTGATAATCTTAAGCATTTTTGACGTTCATTTAGATCTTGAAATGAAGCGCAATTATTACTTGTTGTGGATTGATGCAGTGTTTTAAACATTTTTTGAGCTTGTGGCTTTTCTTTATCAGATATCTGAATATCTTCTTTATCTTTTGATTTTTTATAGACTTTAAAGCCTCTCATATCGTCTGAGCTTGGTGGTAAATATTCTTTATTTTTTGGGCTTTTAAAAGATTTGGCTGAAAGTCCTTCGGCATTATCAAAATAATTTAATAATCCTTCTTCGTTTGTAGGGTTAAGACTTTCACGATAAAGGTCAGCTGCCGCTTGATCGGTAAAGAAGTGATTTGGCATTGGTGATACTTTGATTTTGTTTGGATTTGATTGTTCCTTATTATTTTGTTCTGGTTGTTTTTTTGTATCGTTCATTTCCGATGTTTTGTTTTCTGAGGGGCGTTGATTTTTTTTGAGTAATTCTTTTTCAAGGACATCAAGTGCAAAAGAATGCGTACTGACCAAGGAGATCATTATAAAAGTAAAAAAAGGTATTTTTTTTAACATGTTTACTTCTTTTTTTATGCGTTTCATTGTGAATGTTATAGATTGCCAGCCCCCCGCTCTTCCAACATCGTCATCGCGAACCCCCATTAGGGGGTGTGGCGATCTCAATTTTTCAAGGAGATTGCCGCGGGGCCCCTTTTAAATTTGGGCCCCTCGCAATGACGGATGGTAGGTGTCATTCCTTTCACGTCCGCCCCTTTTATGTGGTTGGAAACTCGCACTGACGTGATTCTTGTCGTATTTTCGAGTTCTCATTATACACCCTTAATCCTACCGAAAAGAATACGAGCTGAATAGCGTTTTTATACGTTTTTTAATATTTGGTATAATTTTAAGGCTTTCAAGTCGGCGATCTATAAACATATTTGTATTGATTATGTCTTGGCTTTCATCTTTAAGCCAATAGCAAAAGCTGCTTGAATAAATTGCTGAAAGAGTAAGTCTTTTGGTATAAAAATTAAAATCACTTGTTTGATCACCGATTGCAAACCAAATAACATCTACTGTTTTGTATATATTTTTGAGTGCTTGTGACAAATGAAGCGGATTTTTAAAATATTGTTGCCCTTGATATAATATATCCTTATAAGGATACATGAGTTCAAACCTTTTCATTAAGGCCGTTTTTATTTTTACAGGTATCTTCATTTGCGAAAGATCTGTTTTTTCTAAGGCGTTGATCAAATCGTGATTAAGTTTTTCATTTAAGAAGTTTATTAAATCTGAAATACCTTCCGGAAAATGTAATTGAAGCAAAGCTTTATCATGGGTGTTTTCAAATGCCCATTGATTGATGGCGTCTATATGCCATCCTTTTTGGGCGATGAATGGAAGAAGGCTTTCAAAAAGTTCTGTTTTTTGAGTGTGTAACTTGTCCATTTATATCTCTAAATCTAATATGTGTTCTGGTTTATCTGATGATTCTTTTTGGATTGGTTTTTTTTGTTTTTTGTCAGGATTTGTTTTTTCATTTGTGTGGGTAGATTTTACGGCCTCTCGTATCTGAGGTGACGTTTGAACAGGTTGTTGAGGTGAATGTGTTGCAATCACCTGGGATTGAGGAATAGGAGGTGGGGGAGTAATTGTACTCATTGATTTACTTAAAATAATATTGCGCAACTTGCAGGGTTGTTTTTAAACAACACCTCAAGTCCAGGCATGATACGACCTTCAATCCATTCAAGAAAAGCGCCACCGCCTGTTGAAACATATGAAAAATCTTTTTCAAGCCCTAAAGAGGCTAATGCAGCGACTGAATCGCCACCACCAGTAATTGAGGTGATTTTTTTTTCTTTGGTAAGAAGGGTCGCATATTGTGCGAATTGATGCGTGCCTTGATCGAATGGTTTTGTTTCAAATGCACCTAAGGGGCCGTTCCACAATAATGTTTTAGATTCATTTAATGCATTTTTAAGCAATGCGATTGTTTTAGGCCCTATATCAAAAATGCAGTCATTTTCAGAGAGTTCATCAATGTTTTTGATTGTCACCTTTGTATTGGGTGATAATTCTTCAGCAACAACAACATCGATAGGCAAAATAACTTTTTTATTTAATTTTTGACATTGCTGAAGAATGTCTTTGGCGATCGAGATTTGTCCGGATTCAGCTAAAGATTTGCCGATGAAATATCCTTGCGCTAAAAGAAAAGTGTTGGCCATACCACCACCAATGCCTAGGATTTGAATTTTAGGGATAATTTTTTTGAGAACTTCAATTTTGCTAGAGATTTTAGCGCCCCCGATCATTGCCATAAAAGGTTGTTTACCTTGTATATAGAAATGATAAAGGGATGTTAGTTCTGATTCTAAAAGGCGTCCTGCAAAAGAAGGTAAAAATTGTGTGATGGCAACGATGGAGGCATGGGATCTGTGGCAGGTAGCAAAAGCGTCATTGACCATGATATCTGCAAGTTGGGCTAATTTTTTGGCAAAGCCTATATCATTTTTTTCTTCATCTTCATAAAATCGAATATTTTCAGCCAGTATAATCGTATTTTCATCAGTGTTTTGCCAAAAATTTTCTGGATTTTGAATATAATCACCCTCTTTAAAAACGATAGGTGTATTTGGAAAATATTCTTCCAAAACCTTTATAAGAGGCTTCAAGGAGTATTTAGGATTAACGCACCCATTGGGTCTACCTAAATGCGAAAAAAGTGCAATTCTACCGCCTTTTTGTCGAATTTCACGTATCGTGGGGAGGGATGCTTCTATACGCGTGCAATCGCCAACAACACCATTGTTAATGGGAATATTAAAATCGACGCGCAAAAAAACCTTTTTGTTTTGAAGGTCAATATCATCAAGGGTTCTAAGATTAAGAGACATTGTTATCACCATGCAGGGCTATTTTTGCTTCAAATTGTTCGATTGTATTGGCTAAACGTTTTGCTAAATCATGAATGATTTGGACGGCAAGATCAGGTATTTCACGAATAAGTTTTAAAAAAAGTTCTTTTGTAAGGGACAAAAAGATAGAATCCGTTCGAGCGATGAGCGTCATGGTGCGTGGAATATTACAAAGGGTTGCAATCTCTCCAATGATTTCACCTTTTTTGACAATAGCGATAGGTTCAACATGTTTTTGTGTTGGCAGTAAAACATTTGCCTCGCCTTCTAAAATGATCATGATGGTTTGACCTTCTTCGCCCTTGTTAAAGATAACATCACCTTTTTTAAAGATAAGCCTTTCACCTGTGAAGGCAATAAGTTTTAATTTATTAGGTTCTATTTTTGAAAACAAGGGTATTGTTTTCAATAGATTAACATCATCTTCAAGCAACATGGATGACTCCTAAGTTTTGCTCTTGGTCGTAAAGCTTTTTAAACGCACCATCAAATTCTAATAATTCTTTAAAATTTCCTTGCTCTAAAACACGTCCATCTTTAAAGAGCAAAACAGTATCAAAGCGTTTCGCCATTTGAGATTCATGAACAGACCAAATAACGCCTTTTTTAAAATCCTTACTTAAAACATAATCTAGAATTATGCGTTGATGTGCAACATCTAATACGATTGTTGCTTTATCAAGAACTATAAGTTGTGCTGGACTTAAAAAAGCGCGTGCAATGCCAATAAGTTGACGTTGTGTGCGTGAAATATTGCGTCCTCCCAAGCCAACGTTGTAATCAAGAGCAAGTTCAAGCAAACAAGATTTTAAGGTTGATTTTTCAAGTATATTTTGGATAATAATATCTATTTTTGATTGTCCTGCAGCGAGCCCGTAAATCATTTTACCAAATATGATGTTATTCCAAATGGGCAAAAGAGGATTATATTCCTTTTCATCGTAATAAAGAAACTCATCTGGATGCTCTTCATTAAAAAAGGCTTTGAATTCTTCTCGAAAAAGTACAATTTTTTCTTGAATGGATTCGGATATATTTGTAACGCGGTGACGCGCAGGCGTAAATCTAAAACATAAACTAAGCAATTTACTTTGATCTTCAAGAATTATATTGGGGTAATTTTCGATGATTTTTTTATAATCTTTAAGCTCTGGCGCTTTAATTAAACTAAACTCTTCTAAAAAAGGATGGTTTGGCGAAAGGTCAGCAAACATGTCAAACATGGTTTGCGCGATGTCATAACCAATCTTAAGAAAAATATCTAGCAACCCAACTTGCCGAAGTAGTTTTTTAACATATTTTTCAACTTCTTCGATAGAATATGTGTGTATAGCGAGTCCAAAAGTAAGGTTTTCAAATAGAGATAGATTTTGATTGAATTTTTTATTTTCATAAAAATCAATCATTGTATCTCCATATTGTTCAATGATGTATTTTTTGAATGTTTGACGTAACTGAATAATCTCATTTTTAGTAGAATCAGTTAAATTAGAAAATAATTTAGTGAGTCCTATATATTCAAAATCTTTTTGAAGATTTAATTTTTGAATGATTTCGATAATTTTTTCTTTAGATGGTTCGCGATGTTCGTGCGCGGCAGCATAGGGTAAAAGAAGATTTTCTTTGATACTCCCTGAAAAAATATATGCTTCACGATCAACAAAGTGAATTTCATTGCCTAATAATTTTTCTGGTTCGCTTAAGAATGTATGGTTTGAAATATATAATTCACCAGCATCTGGATAATGAAGACCTGCTAGAAGTTGCGTAAAAACACCTTTTCCTTCACCTGATGATGATACAATAGCTGTCTTTTCAAATGGCTTTAAGGTGAAGCTTGCGGCCTCAACAATTGGATTGCCTTTCATGATTGAAAAATAAAGATTTTTTCCTACCAAAACTGTTTTTGATAAATCAGTAGGTTCGTTTTGTATGCTGGGTTGAGTAGGAATTTGGCTTTCAGGTGGTACATTAAGTTTTCTCTTTAAATTTTCGTAACGTATTTTTGTATCGTCTAAACGTTGATAATAATCTAAAAGCTCAATCCAGGGCTCTTGAAGATCTTTATGTGCTGCTAAAATGGAAACAAGTGCCCCTAAGCTTAAATGGCCTTTAATAACAAAATAACCGCCGATCGCATAAAATAAAAAAGGCACAATGTTACCAATAATGTTATTAAAAAATTTAAGTAAATATTTTTCTTTAAAAAAATTGCTTTTAATTTCAAATAGATTTTTGGCTTCATTGTCATAAATCTGGGTGAACCGGTTTTGTAATGCATAAGATTTAATATCAATAATACCTTCAGATGCTTCTTGAATTTTTTCGCCGAACTGATGTTGAGCATGCGATCTTTTACGCGTGAGAATATTCATTTTACGCTGAAAAATGGGTACCAAATATACTTGAAGGGGATAAAGTGAAATGGCGGCAAGCCCCATATAAATGTCTTGAATAAAGACGAATAAAAGTAAGGTAAGCAATGTACCACCTTGACGAAAGGGAAGAGCAATGGATTCACCAACAAAGTTGCCAATGGGTTCAACTTCAGTTGCCATAATGTGGATAAGTTCAGACGAAGAATAACGTTGAAAATGGGACAATCTAAATTTGATAATATCGTGAAATATTTGTTCGCGTAATACATAGCTTGCGAATTCTGTTGTTTTACCTTGTGAATAATTCATAAAAAATTTGAGTGTACCATTTAATAAAACAAGTATAAAAAAAATAATACTTAATATAAAAAGGTAATTTATTTGATCAAGATGAAATCCACTATATTCTTTGGGGAAATGCTTTCCACCAAGCGCATCATTAATAATAATTTTAGGGATATTTAAAAGAGCATAAAGAAGCGGGAATGATAATAATGTCAAGCAGATCAAAAAAATTTGCTGGCGTTTGGTTTCAATGGTAATGAATTTAAAAAGTGTTTGTTGCAAGTGACATTCCTTCCTCTTAGCAGGGTAACTTATTATGAAGATAAAAAAAAGTTCTAGACTTCTGACTCATTTCGTCCTAACTAGTGGAAAAGTATAATGATGCGACGAGTTTTGGATAATGGGATTGCGTAAAAAAATTCTTCTTTATAGCCATGATAGTTATGGTTTAGGGCATTTAAGGCGTTCGCAAACAATTGCGCATGCTTTGATAGATTTCATGCCTGAATGTTCGGTCCTTATTGTGTCAGGTTCGCCAATCGTAGGACAATTTGAATGGAAACATGGTGTCGATTTCATGCGTGTCCCTGGCATTACAAAATTACATAATGGCGATTATGAAAGCCATCATTTAAATATTGATATTCAAGAACTTATTAAGCTTCGTGGCGCACTTATTGCGCAAACGATTGATACATTTGAACCTGATTTAATAATTGTGGATAAGGAACCCTTGGGATTAAGGGGAGAGCTTGTGCAAGCATTAACGAAAGCAAAAGAAAAAAATATTAAAGTGGTCTTGGGGTTACGTGATGTTTTAGATGATATCATTTCGTTGAATATTGAATGGCAACGTAAAAATATTTATCCTCAATTGGATAGATTTTATAATGAAATTTGGGTTTACGGGGTTGAATCAATGGGTTCTCCCCTACAAGGTTTACCGATTTCAAAAGAAGTTGAAAGGAAAATAGTATTTACAGGATTTTTAAATAGAATTGGCAATAGTGCATCATTTTCAACGCAAAAAGGTCTTAAGAAAATTGATCATGACAAAGATTTTCTTTTAGGCATGGTTGGCGGTGGCGGTGATGGCGATGAATTGATTGAAGCGCTTATGTCAACTTACGAGCATGGTGACGAAAAACTTTTGCCCATTGCGTTAATCCTAGGACCCTTTATGGTCAAAGATGCTAAAAAACACTTTTTGGAACGTGCAAAAAAACTTAAGAAAGTTGAAGTTTTATTTTTTTCCTCTCATATAGAATGTTTGCTTCATAAAGCAAAAGGTATTATTTCGATGGGTGGATATAATAGTTTTTGTGAAATTCTATCATTTGACAAACCATCTTTAATTTATCCACGTATTGTCCCACGACGAGAACAATATATTCGTGCAGAGCGTGCTAAAAAAGAAGGTTTAATTGGGATTTTAAGCGAAGAAGATTTAAAAGATCTAAATGCATTGAAAGTTAAATTGATTGATTTACCCTTTGGACAAAAACCTTCGGAAAAACGAAATCTTGACCTTCTTTTGGGTGGGTTACCTTGGATTTCTAATCGTGTGCGTGGTCTTTTAACATGAGGAATGAAATGTTGAGTCAAGAACTAAAATCAAACAAATCAATAGCTTTATGGCTTATTTTTTCAGCTTTTCTGGTTTTGATGATGATCGTGATCGGTGGTATCACGCGATTGACTGATTCAGGTTTATCGATTGTTGAGTGGAAACCTATTGCGGGTATTTTGCCACCTTTAACCTTGTCTGATTGGGAATCTTTATTTGCAAAATATCAAACCTCGCCAGAATTTATTAAATTACATCCTTTGATGAATTTAGATGAGTTTAAAAGTATTTTTTGGTGGGAATATATTCATCGGGTTTTAGGGCGTGTGATTGGCATTGTTTTTCTTTTGCCTTTTTTATATTTCTTGATGCGTAAAAAAATCACGAAATCCCTTATGCCGCATTTGCTTATTATGTTTATTCTTGGCGGACTTCAAGGATATATGGGCTGGTACATGGTTAAATCAGGGCTTGTGGATGATCCTTATGTTAGCCCTATAAGGCTTATGCTTCATCTTGGCTTGGCTTTGATCATTTACGGTTATATGATTGTTATCGCCATTAAAATTTTAAAACCTGACATTGTTATCGATAAAGTAAGTGCAAAAAAACTTCGAATAAAAACGCATATCATGTTGATGTTAATTGGACTTACTATTTTGTCTGGTGCATTGGTTGCAGGTCTTGACGCAGGTCTTGTGTATAATACTTTTCCATTAATGGAAGGTCAGTGGATTCCGCATGATTATGCAGTGCAATCTCCTTTTTACGTTAATTTGTTTAGAAATATGGCTGCAGTACAATTTAATCATCGGTTTTTGGCGATTTTAACTTTTTGTTTTGTCGTCTTTTTTTGGGTAAAAAGCCTAAATTTAATTTTACCAAAGTCTTTAAAGATGTTATGTCATTTGTTAATCTTTGTAGCTTTGTTACAAGTAGCGCTCGGTATTTTAACGTTACTTTTAGTGGTACCTTTAACTTTAGCTATTTTGCATCAATTAAATGCAATCGTTCTTTTTACGATTGTTGTCATTTTATTCGTTCTTGTGTCCAAAAGGAGTTTATACATTGAAAAAAGCTAAAGTTTTAATTATTCTTTTAATGGGGTTGATATCTTATCCACTCTTAGCTGAAAATGTTCTAGCGATCGCAAAAGAAAAAGAGCAAAGAATCGTGGATTTACAAAAACAATTTCCAAATCTTTATCATGTATCGCATCCTTTGGTGCAGCATAAATTAAGTTTAATGCGCAAAAAAGATGCATCAACCAATGAATTTCGTAGGCTTTTAAATGAAATAGCATTATTAATGAGCTACGAAGCAACACGTGATTTACCCATCGAATATAAAGAAATAGAAACGCCTTTAGAAAAAATGAATGCGCCTTTCATTGCAGGTAAAAAAGTGATGATTGTACCTATTTTACGTGCAGGATTAGGGATGACGGATGCTTTGTTAGAGCTTATTCCTTCAGCGCGTGTAGGGCATATTGGTCTTTATCGTGATGAAGTGACAAAGCAACCCAAGGAATATTTTGCAAAAATTCCAGATCCAAAAGGTCGTCTTATAATTGTTGTTGATCCAATGCTTGCAACAGGTAATTCTTCCTCTTATGCGATTGATTTGCTTAAAAAACGTGGCATTGCTGAAAAAGATATGCGTCTTGTATCACTTGTGAGTGCGCCTGAAGGTGTTAAAAACTTCTGTACGAAACATCCAGAAGTAAAGCTTTTTACAGCAAGTATTGATCGTCAGTTAGATAAAAATGCTTATATTGTGCCAGGACTTGGTGATGCAGGTGATCGTTTATACGGTACGAAATAAATACAGAAACTCTACTACTGCTGTCGATTGATGCGTCGCTTCGGTACTCAGATCCGTGATGTTATAAAGATACATTGCGGGTCTTCTGTGCCGAATCTTCTATCACACGGCTCACATCAACGCGTTTCGAAGAAGCCTAATGGACAAATTCGTCGTCAGTTCAAAGCAAAAGTGCTGATGTATAGTCAAATAACTTAAAAATGCTACAAGTTGAAGAGCATCTCCCACCCCCTCCTACGCCCCGCGGCTTGACCGCGGGGTCCATAAACCCCATGGAAAAGTCTCGATAAATCCATTCACTGCCTCCTGCATAATGGATCCCGCGGTCAAGCCGCGGGAAGTAGGAGGATTGTAGTGTTTTCGAGTCATTTCACTATATATAAAAATCAACGTAATAATAAATTTTCAAACCGTCCAAAACCATAATATATTGCGTCAAATAATATTTTACAAAATTATATTGCGTAAAATATATTTATCTGTTATAAGTATTATATTGAGACAAAAAGGAGAAAAAGGATGACAAAAATTGAAAGCATGACCTGTTTTTCAATCTATGCCTTAGATCGATTAATCAATCGGGTTTATGGACCTTTATTGAAAAAAATTGATCTAACATATCCTCAACTTATTGTCCTTTTGGTTTTAGGTGAAAAGCAGGAGCAATTTGTAGATCAACTTTGCACAAGAACCTATCTTGATACAGGAACCTTGACACCTCTTTTAAAAAGATTAGAGGCAAAAGATTTTGTAACACGCATACGTGATATTAAAGATGAAAGACGTGTTTCGGTTAGGATTACGCCCAAAGGCCAACACCTTTTAGAAACACAAATTGCACCTATTTTCACTGAAATACGATGTGTTTTTCAATTAGATGAACATCAATTTAATACTTTAAACAATCTACTTGGGATTAGTTTAAAAAATATTTATAATAACTTAAACATAAACGGAGAAAAAAATGTTTAGAAAACTTTTAACTTTAGGCGCTTTTTTACTAGTGACACAAACCTATAGTGTTAACGTAACAGCAGCCATCGAGAAAAACACCAAAACACAAACACACACCATTCAAAGCGATGAACGTGTTGTATATGGTGTTAGTGTTTCACCCTATGTTCGCAAAGTAAAAGTAATGCTTAATGAAAAAAAACTTCCCTTTAAACAAAGCGAAGTATTGCCTTTGATTGGTCTCAAAGCAACAAACAGTGAAATCCCTGATGATTTTACGAAAGCAAGTCCTTTGGGCAAAATCCCTGCTTATAGTGAAAAAGATTGGTCAATTGCTGATTCTGGTGTTATTGGCGATTATTTAGAAGCGCAATATCCTGCTATTAAGCTTCTTCCTAGTGATCCAAGGGAACGTGCACGCGCGAAATGGTTTGAAAAATACGGTGATGAAACATTAGCAAATGTTATTCATACCAAAATTTTCATTGAACGTGTTGTAAAACCACTTGTTTTTAAACAACAAACAGATGAAAGTGTTGTTCAAAAAGCAATTAGTGAAGAATTACCACCTTTATTTGATTATCTCGAAAAAGAAGTAGGCGACAAACAATTTATTGCTGGCAATCTATTTTCAATTGCTGACATTGCTATTGTGACGCATTTTGTGAGCCTTGAAAAATCAAACGTAAAGCTTGATGCTCAAAAATGGCCAAAACTTGCTGCTTATGTTCAACGGATAATCAAAAGGGATAGTTTTCAAAAAGCTCTTTAACCTTCAAAAGGCGCTGTCTAACGGCAGCGCTTTTCCACTCTTCAACCCTCATGCTGTACTTTCGGTTTAATAATTTGTATCGCAAAAATAGAAACAATCACAAGTCCAGCGCCTATATATTGATAAAAGGCCATTTTTTCATTCAAAATCAAAAATGCTAAAACAATACTAAAAACAGGTTCGATATTATTGTATAAAGATGCTTTTATAGGACCTAAATAAGTCATCCCCGCAAAAAAACAAAAGAGCCCTCCAGAAAACAAAATAGCTGCTAAAAATACATTACCCCATCCCAAAAAACTATGCGGGAAAGTTGGCGTATCAACCAACATGATAGGAAAACAAACAAGGGCGCATGAAATCATCATTAAAAGAGTAAACGTTTGATTGTCCATATTTTTTGTAAGACGATTGCCATAAAAAACATTTAGCGCAATACCAATACCTGCACATAATCCTAATAAAATACCTTCCCAAGCAAGGCCTGTAAATTCTGTGCCGATAGTGAGCACAAGCCCTAAAAAAGCAGCAATTAAACACCCAATTTTTACTTTATCAATAGTTTCTTCTTTCGTTATATAGGCTAAAAGAACAATCCAAAAAGGAAAAGTGAATAACAAAAGCGTTACAAGACCTGCAGGAATAAATTTGACTGCAGCAACATAAAGAAATGAAATAACAAAAATGATCAGACCTAAAATAAAAGCCATTATCACTTGTTTCATTGTTGGTTTTGTTGTTGGACGTCGCCAAAAATACACACCTAACAAAATAATCGTTGCGACAAAAAAACGAACAATCAAAAATGAAAGCGTATCACCACCTTCTTGAAAATGCAGTTTTCCTAAAGTCGGATTCGTACCATAAAAAAGCCCTGATAGAAGAACAAGAATAATCCCAAGACCCTGATTTTTTTGAAGCGTTTCCATATGAAGATCCTGACCCTATTTTTGAAATATCAAAATTATAGAAGCCTTATTTTCTTTTAGCAAGGGGCAGCACAACTACATTACAGCCATATCATTACCCATATGCATATTAACCTATTGATAATCATAACAATTACTCACTCCTCCTACGTCCCGCGGCCATATCATTACCCATAAGTATAAACCCCACTCCTTTCCTACGTCCCGCGACCATATCATTACCCATAAGTATGATAATCTATTGATATTTAATATAATTTTTGAAACAATGTTTTCTTTTTAGGCGTATTATTCATATTATACGCAAAAAAGAACCCTAAGGTTTCCGTCATTGCGAGTGGCAAAGCCGCGCGGCAATCCAGAAAATTACCCTACAAAAGGTGTAAATGTTGATTTTAGAACTAGATTGCCACACCCCTTACGGGGGTTCGCAATGACGAGGATCCTTGTTTTTCCTTTTAGTTCAATTGGTTGCACATTAATTCAGCCATTTTTTAATTTCAGAGGTTGCATACGTACTTATGGGTAATGATATGCCCGCGACTTGTTCGCGGGATCCAGATGATCTTCCCTAAAGTTAAGATTGTATAAACTGGGCAATGACATCTTCTTTATTTACTTTCTGGATCCCGAGATCAAGTCGCGGGACGTAGGAGGTGAGAGTTCAAAATTCGCACACCCTTCTGAGCAGTTACGTTTTTTCTTTACACGAATAATATAATTTAGTAGGATCTAAAAATAAATTATTAATTAAATATTGCATTGGAGAAATTTTTATGAAATTATTAAATAAAACTTTTATATTATTTTTCTTTATATTTGCATCTTTTAATCTTTTCGCTGATCCTATTCTTGAAAAATTACAAAATGAAAATCCTACAAAAATAATACAAATGCATGAACATTTAAAAACATTGGGTATTAATGCTTCCTACACGAGTGATGTTTATTATTTAGAATTTGATGATGGTTTCAAAGCTGTTTTCAAAACCTATGATGATGACAAAGACGAAAACTCAAAACAAAATGAAGCTGAATTAATGTCTTATAAATTATCTTCAGCATTAGATCTTGATTTTGTACCAAGAACTTGTATCCGCACATTAACTATTGATTCAGCATCCAAGACAGGCTGTATAAAAGAATATATCGATAAATCACTGAAATTCAACAATGATGAAAATTTTGTATCTTTTTTAAAAAATTACACACAAATAAACAATCAAAATTTCGATAAAGCAAACGCATTGAAAATTTTTTATTTCACTTTAGGACAATATGATTGCTCCCGACATAATTTATTTATCACTAAAAACAATGAAGACTATAATTTTCATGCGATTGATAATGGTGAAATTCATAAAAAACTTTATGTGCAAGTAGGTAAAGCGCCTTTTACCCCACGCGGTTATATTGAAGATGACAATACTTGGCAGCCAAATTTTCTTTTTGATGATATTCAAGAATATCAATCCCCTATTTTAGAAAAATTCCTATCTCAATTTCCGAATCAACTTCCGGATTATTTCATTAAAAACATAAAGAATTTTGAAAAAAACAATCCTGGAAAACCATTTCGTTTTGTTCATTATAAAAATAATATATGGCTCGAAATAGATGATGAAAATATTGATTTTTTCTGGAAGAAAATCACGCATTGCCCAAGCTTTTTAAAAGAAAAAATTAGCTATTGGGTTGAAAACCCAGATCAGCTTGATAAGCTTTTTACAGGTATTGGTTTTTATGATGAAGCTTACAAAAGATTGTTATTCAACCGATTAAGTCAAGTGCTTGATTTGCCATCTAATTAAAAGATCAATTTCATTTTATCAAAGGATAAAAATTACATGTTTCATAAAATATCTATCTTTTTTTCATTAATATTCTTATTAAATGCGTTATCTTATGCAGAAATAACAAAAATTAATTTCATTAATAATGATGCTTCATTTGAAACTCGGCTATTAGATATTGCTGACAATCAAAAAGATTTTTATAAAAAATTCTATACAAGTCAAACAATTCTAAATTTTGAAGCAAAACTTACAGAAAAAGGTGATTTAACACCTGATGCACTTGAATATTGGCTTTTTAGATCAGAATTAATTCCATTATCTTTTTTTAATATAAGTGGAAAATTAGCCCAAGGACATATTCAACAAATTGAATTTGATCAAGAGGAAGCATCATTTTCAAAAGCACTTTTTCAAATAAACTTGGAACCTTTTAATAGTTATTTTATTAAAGTATATAACGACTCGAACAATAGCGGAAAATATTCTATTAAAAAATTAGAGCAAATTGCTGATTCTGCTTTAAAAAAATTAGGGACTCAAGCCAAACCAAATCTAAAATTACCTTATTTAGCACTTGCAGTTTTAAATGGCAAATATAAAAATCAATTTGATAAAGAAGTTTTTTTCACTATTTTTAATAAGGCACCTGGAAAATCATTGGATTTTTATTTTCAAGACTACTTTGAAAAAAACACTCCTTTTGAAAAATTAAAATTAATTATATCCAAATTTGCAGAAGCAATTGGATCTTTACAATACGATTTTGCTATTGACCCAATCCTAAGTTTTGAAGAACTGACAACAAAAGGCTGGCACGATGACCTTCAACAAGGAAACATCTATTATGATGATGAAAAAGGTATAACTTTAATTGATTATGATGATATGGCAAACGCTATAGTCAATCCTGTCTCAATAAAAAAAATTTCTAATTGTCTTTCCCAAACATTAATAATTCCATGCTTGATTTTTAACAATCCTATTTTTAATAAGTCAGAATTGTTAGAAACTTACAAAGAATTTGTTTGCAAATACTCATCTTGTTTTAACGAAAAATCTGAAGAAGTAAAAATATTTCTAATCAAAGAAATTATAAACTTATTAAATGAACAATATAGCTTAAAAAATGCTCATTCAGATTCTCAATATATTGATCAGAGCGCCTATAATAATCTCATAGCACAAATTAAAGAATTTTAATAACTTTGAATACCATAAAGGCGATGTAAAAATACAAAAAAATGTATCTTGAAATTGAAAACAAATTCGATTACAAATCATCACAGAACGGTTCCCCTTTAGGGGTGAATAGGGAATAAGGGATTTTAACCTTAGCTGCTCTCGCAACTGTAAATGTCGAGTTTCATACAATAGTTTTTTTTAAGATCACGTAATCTCACGTAGATTTAAATTGAACTATTAGCCACTGTGAAAACGGGAAGGCGTATAAAATGATGACGCATAGCCAGGAGACCTGCCATTCGAGCGTCCGATTGATTTCTAAGCGAGATGATTAGAAAGGCGAATGATACTTGGTTTAAAACAAACTAAGTATACCCAAATTATTTTAAATTGTGGGTAGAAAGATGAGCGGTGAGACAAGCGGAGTGTATTCTTCATACATGAGCATGGCGAATCCCGAAATCTGACGCCCTCCACAATTTAAAAGAAAAAGGGTATGAATCCTTCGTTTTCAGACGTGAGCAATCACAATGAAAATGAAAGGACGCCACAATGCGTAAACCTATACTATTATTTATATCCTTATTATCCATTATCCCCAATCTTTCAGCTGAAATCATAACACCTTTGGGCACATTTCCTGTAACAGCAACTATTGCTTCAAAAAAAGAACTTAAAGGTAAAAACTTTCAAGAAATTAATCATGAAAAAATTGAAGAAACGAACAAAAATGATCTTTCTTCTTTACTAAAATCCGATGCTCAATTTGCCATTAAACAAGCTGGTGGCATAGGTGCGCCAACTTATATCGAAATACGCGGCTTAAAGCATCGTTATGGTAGCATTTTTTATAATGGCATCAATCTTAATGATCCCAGTGCACTCGATAACGCTTCATGGATTGATGGATTTTTACTCGATGATATTGAAAAAATTCAGATCGTTAAAGGACCTCATTTTCTAAAAAGCCCCGACCCTATTTTAAGTGGTGGAATTATTCTTGAAAAAGCGAAACCTAAAATGGGATGGCACGTAAAAACACGTGAAAATTTTGGATCACATGGTTTAGCACATCAACATTTAACAACTTCTTATGCAGATACTTCTTTTGATTTTTTAGTGGGTGGCACAAAACTCGTCACAAAAGGGCATGAGAAATTACAAGACCAGTTTAAAGAAAAAACACGTAAAGATTATAAAAATAATAACGCAACTATTGCATCAACTATAAAACCAAGCGACCGTTTTCAATGTGGATTTTCAACTCTATATCAACATGAAAATCAAAATATAGATAATCGAAAAGGGTGGTTTCATGATCATTTAAGGCATAAGCTTTTTTTAAACAGAAGCGAGGCTGAATTCTCCTTTTTAAAAGACCAACAATGGATTCAAAAAATTGCTATAAATCATGCTGTTCATGAAAGACATTATCATTCTTATAAAAAAAATCCCTATTCTACGTGGGGTAAAAAGACAAGTTTTGAGTATCAATCCATTTTTACATTAGCAGAAAGTTACATCCTAGACATTGGTGGCGACAAAGTTATAGATAAAGCCAATATTAATAAAGATTTCAAAAAAAATAAACACCAAAATGGTATTTATACACAACTTAACCTAAAACCTATCTATTGGCTTCAATCCAATGCGGGTATTCGTTATTATGAACATTTAAAAGGAAAAGCAAGCTATTCCTTGGCACATCAAATAGAACTTATTGAAAAAAATCTTTTTATAAACGCTTCCTTTGCGCGCGGTTTTAAACGACCTAGTTTCTATGAACTTTATGATAAATGTTATGGAAATTCTGATTTGTCCATTGAAGAAAACAGAGCCATTGATGCAGGCATTACTTCACATTTTTGGGATCAAAAACTAAAAACAGAAGCAAATGTTTTTTTAAATAAAATCGTTCATCCGCTTGCATTTGATTTCAAAACTTACAAATACAACACAGAAAAAAACTATAAAACAAAAGGCATTGAATTAGGTTTCGAGGCACAATTATTTGATCCACTCAAAATATCATTGTATTATCAACATGTGCAAAATCGTCAAACCTACAAAGGATTAAAACCCTTAACGCCTAGAAATGTTGTACGCACAAGTGTTGAATTAAAACCTCTAGAAAAAATTACATTGTGTATTTATCCTCGTTACCAATCCAAATATATATCAGGACCAGAGCACATCAAAGGCAATTTTGTTCTAGATAGTGCTATAAATTATAACATAAAAGAATATTTAAAATTAAATGGCAAAATTGAAAACATGTTCAATAAAAAATATTTAGAAGTCTATGATTCAACAGCGCCCGGTTTATCTTTTACGATGGGGTTCACATTAAAAATTTAACGCATTGAGTAGCTTTTAATTTTTTTTGAAACACTTGATAAAACTGGTTAGCATTTTATCATCAGGTGCCGCTACAAATTTTCGGCACCTATGTAAGTTAATTTATTAGAAATAAAATACAATTTTATTAAAATAAATCAACCTGATTAAAGATGTAAAAAAAAGTTTTCTTTACAATAGGTAAACAATGATGTAGCTTTTGTTTCAATAATGTTATTTTATAGGAAATTAAAATGAAACTAAAAATATGCTTATTAGCTTTTCTAACATCTTTTAATTATGCAATATATGCTGCTGGAGATGATGACAATCTTGGCAAAAGACCCTTCCCCGAAGAAAACAACCATCCATCAAAAAAAATATGTCTTGAAGAAAATAATAATAATCTAGTCGAATGCGAATATTCTGCAACTAACAAAAATGAAGAAGAAAATACAGTTAACAGCAATAGAGTTACCGTTGGGGAACTTATTGATTATATTGACAATAATATGATTTTCACTAATATGCTTCGTATAGATGGCTCTGACGAAGAAACAGGAAATGAAGAAGATACTGGGTGGGATTTTCACGATATTTATGAAAATTCGTATTATTTATTAAGTGATATTGAAAAGCAGGATAAAGAAAAATCATTAAAGATAAAAATTGAAGACATAAATACTGAATTTAAAAACGGTACAATCGATGAAATAACAAGAAGAAGGCACATCATTCTAGCGGTTTCAGAAAGTTTTAATGTAAAATTATTGTATCATTTTGGGCGTGATGCAGGATTAATATCTGGATATATTGACCTTAATAAGAATGATATCATTGATCCGTCAGAAGACTTTGAGTTTGATGATGAACATACTGAATATTTACAGCAAAAATTCAAAGAAAAAGATATCGAATTTATAAAGAATTTTGAGTATTTTTCTATAAAAAATACAAACGCTACATTTCTTCATCCTGAAAATTTTAATAAATTTCTTTTGTATTTTCCATGGATCAAAAAAATAAATTGTGATTTTTATTGCGATGAAAGCGGATACAAAGAAAATGTATTCAAAAAAATTAATGCAGTCTTTCCTAATATTGAACATCTTCCTCTAATAAAAAAACTTAATTTAGAGAGCATAGAAGACACAAACATCGATAAAGAAAATTTACCTGAATGGGTTCACAAAATAGAAAAAATCACTATTATTTAAACATTAAACTAAAAAATAAGGCATTATTAAATAATGCCTCGTCTTTCCTTTAGCGTGTTCAAAATCTGCTGAAAAACATCATCTATCGTGCCAGATGCATCAATAACAATCATTCTTTCAGGATATAGTTGCACAAGATCCAAAAACCCTTTGCGCAAACGCGCATGAAAATCAATATCTTTACTTTCAAAACGATCTTGAGGAAGGCCTCTGCGTTGCGTACGCTCAGTACTTACCTCAATGGTCAGACAGATCCAAAACAAAGGTTAGATCAGGCTTAAGATCGCCTATAATCAGCGTATAAAGTTTCTCCAACAAGGATAAAGACAATCCACCTGCATAACCTTGATAGACCAAGGTTGAATCAGCAAAACGATCACACAGAACAATTTTACCCGCATTAAGCGCTGGTTGAATTTTCTTTTTAACATGCTCATAACGCGCAGCATACAAAAGCAATGTTTCACTTAAAGGATCGAAATGATGCTGCTCACTTTGAAGAATAAGATCACGAATTTGTTCGGCTTCAGGACAACCGCCAGGTTCACGCGTCCGTATAACCTCATACCCTTTTTGTTCAAAGGGAACGCGCAATTTTGTAATTTGTGTTGATTTACCAGCACCTTCACCACCTTCAAAGGTGATGAATAAACCTTTTTTGTCTATTTTTTGATGGCCCATTTATGCTTTTGGTGTCATATCTTCAGGAAATTTCTTTGTTTCACTGACATTATTTTTGATATTCTCTTTATTAACATTTTTATCTGTTACTTCAGTTGGCGTTGGAAATTGTCTTTTATCCGCACCAAAAAGAAGATAATTGAAAGCAGCTTTAACGCCTGAAAGCGCACTTGTAATATTTTTTGTTATTTTGTATCAAAAATCCCTGTTCCTACGACCCGTGATTTTTTACGGGTCGTAGGTCCTGGTGAATAATTAATTCTAAAAAATGATTAAAATCTTTTAATGAACTCTTTTTTAAAAGACCTTTTTTAGAACTTTAGATTTTTAAAAACTTAATTTTGTTCAGTGGTCTCTCCATTATAAGACCTCATCACATCATGTACGATATCCATTATATCATCCGGTAGATCTGGTAGATTGTTTAATACTTCCTGAAGAACTTCAGCTCTATTATCTTCTTCTCTAATGAGCGGTGATTCCAATGCCACATTATCACAATCTGCATCTAATTCTAATTGATGTAGTAAGCTTTGCAATTCTTCAAAATCATAGTCATCTACTTCTCCTTCTGAGCTAGAGCCACTCTCATCCTCATCAGAAATGGGATTGTTTTTCTGATTTATAAGTTCATCATTAGCCTGACCAGGTATAAAAAAAGTAGATTGAATTATGGATTCAGAAAAATCATCCTGCTCACAAGGTGAAAAAAAAGGATAATTTGGGTTATACTGATAGATTATTTTATTTGCTTTTTTTAATTTTCTGTTTTCTTTTCTTACAAGTTTACTAAATGCATCGTTATTTTTGATCACCTTTTCTGTTTTTTGAGGACGATGAATTAATGTGGTAAAGTCGCCTTCATTGTCGTTGTTGCTATCATTGAAATCTGCGTTATTGTTGTTATTATTATTTTGTTTTATTAAAATAAATTTTCTTTTTTTTGCGTTTTGCAATAATTTTTTATGCTGCTCAATTGAATTGTCTTCAACAGTATGTGTTGTACTATTTGCTGTACGATTGCTTATATTTCTTTGCATAGCGTAGATAGAATTTGTTTGACAAAAACAAACAATTAAAATAAATATTTTTTTCATTTCGACCTCTTGTTGTTAAAAAGATTAATTACTTTTTAAAATCGTAACACTATCACAATAATTTTGTGCTTTAAAGTGTTTTATTATTTTTTTTATTAAAACGTTCTAAGCGTTTTTGTCTTAATTCCTCATAAGTTGGAGATTTTTTTGGATTTAACAATTGAGAATATTTCTCTTTTTTTTCTTCTAGTTGAGTATTTGTTGCAGAAATAATGATGTTTTTTGAATGATTATTTTCTTCAACAGAGTCATTTTTTTGTTTTTTCGATAATTCGAAAGTTACAATTTTTTTTAAAAAAAGCTCACCTGAAATGGCGTTTATATTTTCATCATTATTAAGTTCATTAAAAAAATCTAAAAAATGATGCTGGTTTTCAGAAAAATATTTTACATAATATTGAACCACATTTTTTGAAAAGTTTTTAAAATTTGAACAAATGCATGATGTTTGATGTATAATATCCAAAATGTTTTGATATGATTCATACATAATAATTGTATTTAAAAAAGCAACAAAAGAAGTAGGATCCCAATTTTTGTTGATAATTGTAAATAAAACATCAAGAATATCACATATATTATTATTAACGTTTTTTAATAAATAACTTCCGATAAAGTAGCGAAAATCAATCGTTGTTTCTGGAAATAAGTTAAAGATTTCTTTTAGGTAAGGGAGAGCTTTTATATAGGTTTCATCGTTACAAAAAATTGCATCAAAAAAATCTTCAGATGCTTGTTTTCTGTTGTTTTCATTATAGCTTGGTGTGCCATTTTCTATTATAGCGTTAACATAATTTTGGATATTGCTTATTTCTTGATCGGTTTTTGTTGATAGAGAATCGAGCAGGTTAAGGAAATTAACAAAATTAATTTCACGGTTTAATAAAATTTTTAAAAATTCTTTATTTTTTAATATGAATGTTATTATTAACTGATTATTGAGGTGTTTTTCTATTTTTTTTGTTTTGTTTTTACAATTATCATCGAAAATCAAATTTATGTTCAAAAAATTTATTATTTCAAGCAAATGTTCTAAAGATTCAAAATATTTTGGATTTATGGTAGAAAAAAATAGAGAAATAATGATAAATTTATCAGAATTAAAAAGAGATATATCATTTTTAAATAGTAAGAACGTACGATCAATAGCTTCTAAGAATGGTGTTGCTTTTTCTACGTTATCACATCCTCTTATTTCTTTTGTTAATTTTAACAGTTTGTTTAATTTTATACTATCAAAATTATATGAAATAAGTTTTTTTGAAATGATGTTAACTTTCTTTTTTACTCCAGCATTTGCATAAATATAGTTTTTTTCAAAATGCTTTAATATTTCTTCTTCTATTGGATTTGCGTTAATTTCAGAAATAAATAAGCTTATGAGAAAGGCAATGTATTTTTTCATATATTTTATCCTTAACTAAAAGAAAATTTTATTTTTTTAATTATGTGTTTGATTCTTAAATATTGAATTTTTTTTATCAAATATTGATGTATTTGTCAATAAAATTATATATTTTTTATGATAATTTGGTTAGAAATAGTTTTAATATTTGTTGAAAAATTTCTTCTATTGTGCGTGATGCATCAATGACAACCATTCTTTCAGGATGTTGTTGCGCAAGTTCTAAAAAACCTTTACGCAAACGTCTATGAAAATCAATATCTTTACTTTCAAAACGATCTTGAGGAAGACCTCTACTTTGCGTACGCTCAGCACTTACCTCAATAGGCAGATCTAAAACAAAGGTTAGATCAGGCTTAAGATCGCCTATAACCAAGGTATAAAGTTTCTCCAACAAGGATAAAGACAATCCACCCGCATACCCTTGATAGACCAAAGTTGAATCAGCAAAACGATCACATAAAACAATTTTACCCGCATCAAGCGCTGGTTGAATTTTCTTTTTAACATGTTCATATCGCGCAGCATAAAGAAGCAATGTTTCGCTTAAAGGATCGAAATGATGTTGCGCGCTTCCAAGAATAAGGTCACGAATTTGTTCGGCTTCAGGACAACCACCAGGCTCTCGTGTTTGAACAACATCAAAACCAAGATTTTCTAAAGCTTCACGTAATTTTACAATTTGCGTTGATTTGCCAGCGCCTTCGCCACCTTCAAAGGTGATAAACAAACCTTTTTTGTCTATTTTTTGATGGCCCATTTATGCTTTTGGTGTCATATCTTCAGGAAATTTCTTTGTTTCACTGACATTATTTTTGATATTTTCTTTATTATCTTTTTTATCTGTTACTTCAGTTGTCGTTGGAAATTGTCTTTTATCCGCACCAAAAAGAAGATAATTGAAAGCAGCTTTAACGCGCGAAAATCCTTTTAATTTAGAAGAATCTTCTGCGGGATAAATATGATAGGCTTTAACAGGCGCACCTGGCGCTGTTACTTTTACTTGACCAACAGGCGTATCTTTATTAAAAGGTGCCACAAGTGGCGCATCATAGATAAGCTCAACCTTTAATTGTTGCTTAGATTTTTTCAACATATTCACAACGACTTTATCTTTAATGATAAGCTGGACAGAGGGTTTATCCCCCAACCAAATATCTGCCACATCGACAACATCGAATGGTTGGAAAAGTCGATAGTTTTTATATTTGCTAAAAGCCCATTCCACAATATGTTTTGAATCTTGCTCACGATTCCACATGGTTTTAAGACCGTTGATCACAAGCACAAGTCGGCGACCACCACGTTCAATTGATGCAACCAACCCATAACCACCCTTATCCGTATGACCTGTTTTAAGACCATCTGCAGGTTGGTCAAGCTTCAACAATGGATTTAGATTGGGTTGCGTAATATTATTGTAATTATATTCTTTGATCGAAAAAAGAGGATAATATTCTGGAAAATCATCCATAATGCGATTAGCTAAAATCGAAAGATCACGCGCCGTCATCACATGTTCAGGATTCGGCAAACCTGTCACATTCGCAAAATGACTATGTTTAAGACCCAATTCTTTTGATTTTTGATTGAATTTATCAACAGCATTTTGCTCACTACCATACAAGCCTTCGGCCAAAGCAATCGCTGCATCATTCCCTGATTGAACAACGAGACCATGAATCAATTGATCCAACGTTACTTTTGAATCAGCTTTGAGGAACATACGAGAGCCCCTCATCTTCCATGCTTCTTTACTGACTGTAAATTCATCAGTCATTTTGTTTTTGCCATTTTTAAGTCGGTCAAAAACCATATAAGCAAGCATGAGCTTACTCATAGAAGATGGCGCCATCAATTCATCTGGATTTCGTTCAAAAAGAACAGTGCCTGTTTCTTTATCGATCAATAAAACTTGTTTGGCGCGTGTTTCAATGTCACCAGTAGGCGGCACATCTATAGCAAAAAGGTCCAATGCAAAAAACGCAACGAGCACAAAAAACAAGGGCTTAAAAGCGCTTACATACGAACTTTTATACATAGAAAACTATCCTTCTGAAACAATCTTGGCATCACTATAACCTTGATGGACCATTTTACCAAGAAGTTGGTTTGCTTCAAGAGAAGTTTTTGCAGGACCTACTCGTACCCTATAAATGTTTTTACCCTGAATATGAGCAGATATGATAAAAGCAGGTGGAAACTTAGCTGTCTTCTGATCGTTTAGCTTTTGGCTAAATTTTTGCGCATTCTCATAATTCGAAAAAGCACCCGCCTGGACATAAAAAGGTTTTGTCGAGGTAATATGCGTACCCGCATGATCAACAGGCGTAAATTGTTCTTTTTTCAAAGAAGCTAGCTGAATAGGCGCTGTTAGTGCAATTTTAGGTGCAACAGGCGCTAATGCTGGCATTTGAGGTTTATGCACACTCGATTGAATTTTTCCTCCTTTTTGAGGAATAGGCACATACCCTAAATCACGCTGAATTTGGGCATCATCCCCTTTTTCAGACAATTCAGCTAATTGAACTGGTTGTTGCCATGGGAATGTATTATCAATACGCTCATCCAACCCATTGTTTGAATTATTACGTTGATTTTTGATATTGTTGTTATTGCGAGGACCTACTGACTTTGGTGCATTTTTAGTTGAAAGACCTGCAAAACGCATGCTTTCTTCTTTTAAAATTCGAACACGCACTTGGGCCGTCCCATGACCTATAAAACCAAGCTGTTTCGCACCCGCATGAGATACATCAATAATACGGTCCTTAGCATAAGGTCCACGATCATTAACTTTTAAAACAACTTTACGATTATTTGAAAGATTGGTCACTTCAACGAGACTTGGCAAAGGCAATGTTCGATGCGCAGCTGTCATTGAATGCATATTGTAACGTTCACCATTGGCTGATTTTTTGCCATGAAAACCTGGTCCATACCATGAGGCCTTGCCAACTTCTTCATATTCGAAATCTTCGCAAGGATAATACCATCTACCCTTTATTTTATACGGTTTACCAACTTTATAACGCGGATCCCTTTGGGTATAGTCGCGTTTAGCCGTATCAGGTACAGGCGTGTAAGAACCACAAAATTGTGCATTTTTGCGTGTAGGATCCTCTTGCTGTCTTGTTGAACAGGCAGCGAGAAGGAATGTCACTGCAAAAAAAGCAGATGTTTTTAAAAGCTTTTTATTCATCGGTCCTTGTAAACTTGTTTCGGTTAACTTCATCCTAGCCATGCTTGCTGACAAAATCAAGCTATTGAGACCAAAATTTAAAAAGTCACCTAGTCAATGTGATTTAAAGGTCAAAAAATTAACTGAAATTTTTGATATTCTTTTATTTGTTTTTTATTTAATATGCATGTAATTTTTTAATTAGATTTAGATTTAACAAACTATAATTCAATATTTTTTATTTATGGTATTTTTTAATTTTGAGCTGCAACTCAATTTTATTTTTCAGCGTATTTAAATTGTGTATTGCGCACCAAATTCACAAAAAAATAAAAATACAATAGCCCTTGTGTTTTTGCTTCCATAAAAATTCAAATCCCCTTAATATCGATTATCGCCAATAATCCTTAGGAATAAAAATGCGATTTTTGTATTTTTTCATATTATGTTTAAGCCTAAGCGCATGCACGCATTACGAACCAACAATACGTAAAGATGATGGAAATCCTCCTAAACGTCCTGGTTTATTCACTGGAGAGACAGGCGAGTGGAAAATTCCCCTTATGACAAAAGAAGAAGTTATTAATTAGATTACTCTTTTACCTTACCCACCAAATTCACCAAAATATCAAATGCTTTAATAGGCGTTAATTCGTCTAAGACGATATTGCTTAAAATGGTATCAACCACCGATTGCTCAGGGATCACATTTTCTTTCGCCAACGATAATTTTTCTTTAAAAAGAGGCAGCTTTATTAAGACAACCAGATATTAAAACAAGAAATAAAGGATGTTTGATTTTATGATCAAAAAGAGAGTTTTGAAAAGTAGCTAATGATATCATGATGTGTTTACCTTAATGTAATTTCTTAAACACATAATCGTTTTGCCATTCACACGAACCAGAAAAATGTGTCCACTCCCCATATTCAAACATTTTAAAAGAACCTCCCTCCATAGGAATCAAAGAAAAACCAATAAAAGGCGGCGTAATAAAAGCAAGTGACTTTCGCCCATTTTGTCCTACATGCATCATTCCTTCATACATCATTAATGTTGTTTTGCAATGACCCGTATCTAAAATATATTTTTTTTGATCTTGTTTAATTTCAAAGATGCCTAATTCGTCATTTTGATGCTTTCCTAAAAAAGGCTTCATCCATTCTGCCTTAGGCTCAGACAATTTTTCCTTAAATTCACCTTCTTTTTTGTTACTAGCTTGAACTATATGTTCGAGCTGTTCAGATGATTTTTCATTCGTATCAAACCACAATTCAAAAAGCTTCTCACTGATCAAATCATTTAAAAATCCTCCGCTAGCATCAGGAGTCAAATCATTCAAAAGTCTTCCGCTAGCACCATTAGCACCATTAGTTAGAATAACAAAACCACAATTTTTTTCTGGATAAAATTTTAATGATGATTTGAAACCAAACGTTCCTCCATTATGGCCAATAGTATTAATCCCCTTGTGTTTTGAAATATCCCACCCTAATCCATAATGAATAGGATTAATGCTGAAATCTTTAGGTATTCTTCTATATATTAAATTATCCTCATCAAATATACGTTTTCCGAGCGGATTAATCCCATTTTGTAATTCTGTTATCAAATAAAGAGCCATATCATGGGCACTTGACCATATCCCTCCCGCAGGTTTTTGAAAATCTGTGAATTCATCATCTTGCAAAGTTAAAAATTGAACCTTTCCATCTATTGTTTTGGAATGGGGTAAGGCAAAATTTTCCTTAGGTTCAAAAGTCGTTTGTGTCATCCCCATAGGCGCAAAAACTTTTTCAGACATTAGACCACAGAAAGCTTGATCCATTGGTTTTTTTGGATAAACTGCATGAGCAGATATATAACCCGCCGCACTTACCATTTGATTGTTATATTGATATGGTAGCTTTGGTCTTCTAGATTTTAGTGTCGAAACCTGCTTAAATACATCCCTTTTTTTATTATTAAAAATCAACGGAAAATCATTCACAGGCATCCCGGTGCTGGCGCCTACTAGTTCTTCTATCATAAGCGTTTTTGATAAGACCTTCTTATATACCTGAAAATCTGGATATATTTCTTGAACTTTTGTGCGCCACTTAAATTTTCCTTCTTCGACTAATTTCGCCATTAACAAAGTCGTCATGGATTTTGAAATAGAGCCAATCTTCATTAAAGTGTGTTCATTTATATGATCTTGTTCACCGCATTTTTTAACGCCATACCCTTTTTCGAAAACAATCTCTCCATTTTCAACAATTGCGATGGACATTCCGGGCACATCCAGTTTTTTCATGGCTTGAATTATAGATTGATCTAATTGGTCAGTATTTTCTTTAATTGATTTAAAAGGTTTTTTAGAAAAATCCGCTTCGAGTATAGGAGGATGGTCTTTAAGATAATCGGCCTTATGGCGGCCTTCAATACTACGTCTAAAACTATTAATTCTTCTTTAGGTCCTAATAATAAAAATGTCCAAATCGCATCGATTTTCCTTTCAACAATTGCTTGAATGAAGGTTTCATTATGAGATTTATAATCTTGTATTTGAAATTCGTCGCTAAAACACCATGCACATGAATTAGTCCTGTTGAATCAATTGTCTTAAGATCAAATTTCCTTGTCAAAAAGGGCGCCACAGATTTCCAAGCATCTTCAATGGCCTGTTTTAGATCATTTTCTTTTGATTCAATCAAAAAAATCTTCATATCTTTTTCAAGAGATTCAAGTTTTACACTCTTATTTTCTTGATCTAATTTCTGCATTTGAAAGCCATCAGGAATTTGCAAAATAGAACCAGAATTCATGGTAACATTATTTTTTATTGCAGTCTCATTTACTGGAGATGCATTTACATGTGTATTTATATTGACGTTTAATAAAGCCAAAATAAAAATTAAATTCTTTTTAAAGTTCATTGAGATTACCTTTTTTATCTGGTGGCTAAGATGTAATATCTGCTTTTTAAAAACACTAGGGGCTGCTGACATTTCAAATGCTACTAACACAATTTATACTGTATCAAAATACATTTCAGATGCTAAAACTTATCATAATGAGCAAAAAATAATAGACGTAAAAAATACTTAAATTTTAAACTTTTAAAACAATTCAAGCCACCTCTTTTACCTTACCCACCAAATTCACCAAAATATCAAATGCTTTAATAGGTGTTAACTCATCTAACACAATATTGCTTAAAATTGTATTAACAACTGATTGTTCTGGAATCACATTTTCTTTGGCCAACGATAATTTTTCTTTAAATAAGGGCAAATCAATCATATGATCACCTTCCTTCAATTTTTCTTTACCTTCAAGAAGTCCTAAAATCTGCTGCGCGCGATCAATCGCTTGTTTTGGCAAACCTGCTAATTGTGCCACATGAATCCCATAAGATCTATCAGCACTTCCCTTAATCACTTCATGCAAAAAGATGATCGTATCTTCCCAATCTTTAACGTTCACCGTATAACAGCCCAAAGCTGGCAATGTTTCGGATAATTGCGTCAATTCATGATAATGTGTTGCAAAAAGCGTGCGGCATTTATTTATATTATGCAAATATTCAAGACTCGACCAAGCAATCGATAGACCATCAAAGGTCGACGTCCCCCGTCCTACTTCATCCAAAATAACCAAGGAATTAGGTGTTGCTTGATTCAAGATTGCAGCCGTTTCGACCATCTCCACCATAAAAGTTGACCTACCACGTGCTAAATCATCGGACGCACCAATTCTAGACGACAAACGATCCACAATACCAATATGTGCAAAACTCGCCGGTACAAAACAACCCATTTGCGCCAAAATAACAATCAACGCATTTTGACGTAAAAACGTACTTTTACCCGCCATATTGGGGCCAGTGATCAGCCAAATATACTCATCTTGATTTAACACACAATCATTGGGTACAAAAGGATCTGCTTTTTGCGCGATCAACGCTTTTTCAACGATTGGGTGGCGCCCTTTTTTGATATCGAGCATTCGAGAATCGTCAATGATTGGCTTTACCCAATGACGGCTTTGGGCCAAATGCGCAAAATTAAGCAATACGTCTAACAAGGCGATTGATTGTGATGTATTCGCGATAATATCAGCCTCTTCTTGTATTTTACCCACAAGCATTTGAATGATTTCAAATTCAATCCCTAAGGCTTGCTCGCCCGCTTTACTAATTTTAACTTCAAGTTCAGATAATTCTTTGGTTGAAAATCGCACAACATTCGCCAATGATTGGCGGTGAAAAAATTGTGCGTTCGCTAGTTTATCACTTTGTAAGGCTGTCACTTCAACAAAATAACCAAGAATATTATTATGTTTTATCTTTAACGTATTAACGTTTGTTTGTTTAATATACTCCGCTTGAAGATTGGCGATTAATCTGGCGCTTTCATCACGAATTAGACGACATTCGTCAAGACTTGCATCATACCCTTTTTGAATAAGCCCTCCGTCTTTTAAATGAATTGGCAATTCATGTGCAAGTGTCGTATCCAATAAAGCTAAAAGAATATCGTGATTGGATAAATTTTGATTAATTTTTTGAAGTAAATCTGGCTTTTCTAATGTTGCCAATACATCCCTAATATGCATTGCGTGGTGGAGTGCATCTTTCAATGCACCTAGATCTCGCGGTTTAAAGCGATTCAACACAATACGCGATAATGAACGCTCAAAATCTGCAATATTATTGAGTTTTTCACGTAAAGAAATGCGGGTAGCGGTTTCTGCCACAAAATAGGAAACGCAATCAAGACGTGCATTAATATGTGCGGGTGTTCGCAAAGGATTGCTTATGAAACCTGCCAATAATCGTGCACCTTGAGACGTTTGGGTTTCGTCAAGCGTTTCTAATAGCGATCCTTTTTTCGTCCCATTCAGCGATTTCAATAATTCTAAATTAAGACGTGTAGAGGGATCAATATCAAGATAAGTCTCTGGTTTTATCTGACGTGGTTTTGAAAGCCTAGGCAAATTCCCTTTTTGCGTTAAATCGAGATAATCAATTAAGGATCCTAATGCGATGATCTCTAAATTTGAAAATTGTCCAAAACTATCAATTGCTTGCACTTGATAAAAAGATAAAAGACGTTTTTCGGCATAAGATTGATCAAAACGTCTAGGCGGTTGCGGACTTAATATCGGCTTAAACACACGTAAAAATTCGAACAGATCTGGATTTTGAATTTGTTTTTCAGAGACCAGCATTTCTTTAGGGTCAAGGCGCATCAAATAATTTTCGGCCTGATCAAAAGGAATATTCGTCGTCGATAAATTACCAGAGGATATATCTACCCACGAAAGCCCTACCCGTCCTTTATATTCCACGAATGACAACAAATAATTATGATCACGCGCATTGAGCAGATCTTCTTCAACCAACGTACCTGGCGTTATAAGACGCACAACGTCTCGCCTTACGATTGATTTAGCCCCACGCTTTTTGGCTTCAGCGGGATCTTCCATTTGTTCACAAATAGCAACCTTATGACCGGCCTTTATAAGCTTTTGTAAATAAGCTTCATGCGCATGGACAGGCACGCCGCACATCGGAATTTCGACTTCCTGATGTTTCCCTCTTTTAGTGAGTGCGATATTTAATTCATTGGCTGCAATAATTGCATCATCAAAAAAAAGTTCATAAAAATCACCCAGCCTAAAAAATAAAAGATAGCCTTCATATTTTTCTTTTATTTCAAAATATTGTGTCATTAACGGCGTTGAATGACCTGAATTTTGGGCTTCGTTTTGATTAATATCTGACATTTTACTCTGATTCACTAATTACTTCAATAACAACTGGTCAGGTTATGTGACAAAGCCTAGAGCGCAAAGCTGACGACGAATTTGTCCATAAGATGATCAGTAACATTTTTATAAAAGCAATGTTTGAAAGTTGCTCTAATAACACTTATACTGGCTGATAGTCATTGTGTCACTGAAATATTGAGATCATGGATCAAAAACGAATACATATTACGGAACAAGAAGTCTTGGATTTGCACTCAAATGGGCGTCCAGGCAAAATTGAAATTATGGCATCAAAACCATTAACAACACAACGCGATTTATCACTGGCTTATTCGCCAGGCGTTGCTATTCCTTGCTTGAAAATTCACGAAGACCCCTCGAAAGCCTATGATTACACGATCAAAGGTAACCTTGTCGCTGTTATTTCGAACGGGACGGCAGTATTGGGTCTTGGCAATTTAGGGGCACTCGCCTCAAAACCTGTCATGGAAGGTAAAGCGGTTCTTTTTAAAAGATTTGCCGATATTGATGCGATTGATCTTGAAGTCGATACTGAAAATGTGGATGAATTTGTAAATTCCATTCGCTTTTTAGGCAAAAGTTTTGGCGGTATTAATCTTGAAGATATCAAGGCGCCTGAATGCTTTTTAATCGAAAAAGCGCTGCAAGAAAAACTCGATATCCCCGTTTTTCACGATGATCAGCATGGTACCGCTATTATTGCCGCCGCTGGTTTCATAAACGCACTTGATATTACAGGCAGAACGCTTGAAAAAACAAAAATTGTTGTCAATGGTGCAGGATCTGCGGGTATTGCTTGTACGGAGCTTCTTAAAAAATTAGGCGTACCCTCTAAAAACATCATTTTATGCGATACAAAGGGCACGATTTATAAAGGCCGTAAAGAGGGCATGAATCAATGGAAAGAAGCCCATGCCGTTGAAACCAACAAAAGAACTTTAGCCGAAGCAATGGAAGGCGCCGATGTTTTTTTAGGGCTCTCCGTTAAAGGCGCTGTAACACCTGATATGGTCGCCTCTATGGCCGGAAAACCTATTATTTTTGCCATGGCCAATCCTGATCCCGAAATTTCACCAGAAGAAGTTAAAAAAATTCGCGGTGACGCTATCATTGCAACCGGTCGATCCGATTACGTTAACCAAATTAATAACGTATTAGGTTTTCCCTATATTTTCCGTGGCGCACTCGATGTCAGAGCATCCACAATTAACGACGAAATGAAGATTGCTGCAGCGCATGCACTTGCGAAATTAGCCCGTTATGGGGCGCCAGAAGAAGTAGGGAGTGCTTATTCAGGCCGATTGCTTCAATACGGCCCAGATTACATCATTCCAGTTCCTTTTGACCCTAGACTTATTGTTGAAGTGCCCTTGGCTGTTGCAAAAGCTGCGATGGAGACAGGTGTTGCGCGAAAACCTATTGATATCACTGAATATAGACGCACTTTAAGCGGCAGGACAGATCCAATATTCGCCAATATGCAGCGCATTTTCGAAGAAGTCCGCCAAAGGCCACGTACTCTTATTTTTTCTGAAGGCGAAGAAGAGCGCATGATTCGCGCTGCCATTAGCTATTGCCATGGCGGCTATGGCAAGGCCATTTTAATAGGTTATGCCGAACGCATTAAGAAAAAAGTGCTGGAATTAAAGCTCGATTTGCCGGAAGAACTTACCATTCATGACGCAAGTGTGGATAAACATCGCGAGCAATATATCGATTTCCTCTATAATCGTATGCAACGTTTTGGATATTTACATCGGGATTGCAAACGATTTGTGAATCACGATCGTAATGTTTTATCAGCTTGCATGGTTGCTAATGGTCACGCAGATGCGATGGTCACGGGCATCACGCGCCACTACACACAAATTTTCCAATCAATGTCTATGGTTTTAAATCCTCGACCAGGCGCACAAGTTTTTGGCTTATCCATTGTTGTATCCAAAGATCAAACCGTTTTCATTGCTGATACGTCAGTCAATGATACACCAAGTGCTGAACAAATTGCATCGATCGCCATTCAAAGCGCTGCCAAAGCCCGTAAAATGGGCCATATACCGCGTGTTGCCCTTTTATCCTATTCAACTTATGGCAATCCACCAACTGAAAAAGTAGAGCGCCTTAAAAAAGCAATCGCAATTCTGGATAAATGGAATGTTGATTTTGAATATGATGGCGAGATGGCAGCTGATGTCGCACTCGACCATGAACTCATTAAATTATATCCATTCACGCGGTTGTCAGGTCCTGCCAATATCTTGATCATGCCAGGCCTTCACAGCGCCAATATATCAGTTAAATTGCTTCATCAATTAGGGCGTGCAAGCGTCATTGGACCCTTATTGGTTGGTCTTGATAAATCAGCACAAATTGTATCCATGGGTGCAAGCGTTACAGATATCATGAACGCAGCCGTGATGGCCGCACACGATGCTTTGGGGTAATTAAAAGATAATCATAGAGGTAAATAAAAAAATATTTACCTCTTTAAAGAAACAAACATACAAAAAAATGTAAAGTTTTATTAAAAAGCATTTATGAAATATTCGTTATATATTACAAAATTAAAAAATTTGAAATTTCGCTCTATTCGCTTTAAAATATATTTTTAAAACACTTAAGGACTAGAAAATGACCTCCATTGTAAAAAAAATTGTATTGTTATGTGCAACCATTGCATTCACAAACACTGTCTCAGCACAAAACTGGCCTATTTTTTCTACACAAGACCTGAATCAGGATTATATAAAAATAAATCATGATCCATTACTCAACGCAGAAAGCAAATTTTATGATAATCTTTACAGATATGATCTCGACTTAAATAAACGCAATATTCATTTTCTAAATATTCTTATTATATGTAATAAAGCTGACGTTAAACTTATGCCACAAGACAAAGAATCAATTGAAGATAAAACAATCTATACTGTTTATATAAATGATACAGAATTAGAAAAAATTGAGATAAAAAGAAAACGTCATTGAATAATCTCTTTTTATAAAATGCATTGTAACTACCCAGCCCCCCTGCTACGCCCCGCTGCTTGACCGCGATGTCTACAAAACCTATTGAAAAGCCTCGATAAATCCATTGTCGAGCTCCTGCACAATGGACCCCGTGGGACTTGCCGCGGGAAGTAGAAATTTATAGTCTTTTCAAGTCATTTCACTATACATTTGCTTTTTTTAAAATTTGTAACTACAATGTAATTATAGAAGGAGATTATTATGAAAGCTCATATTGTACAAATAGGCCATTCTAAGGGCATCAGAATCCCAAAAACACTTATTGAGCAATGCGGTTTTGGTGATATTGTCAATATCCAAGTTCAAGACCATTCCATCATCCTTACGCCGTATAAAAAAAGAGAAAATTGGGCAAAAGCTTTTGAAGAAATGGCACAGAAAAAAGATGATACTCTTTTAGATATAGACAATATTCAATCCTCTTTTGACAAGGATGAATGGGAATGGAGCTAAATAGATTTGATGTTCTGCTTATCAATCTCGACCCAACCTTAGGCTCTGAAATAAAAAAAACACGCCCTTGTGTTATCATATCTCCCAATGAAATGAATCATTACTTAAATACAATTATTGTGGCACCGATGACGAGCACCATCACACATTACCCAACACGCATTGATTTAGAGTTTGATCATAAAAAAGGAAGTATTGCCCTCGATCAAATAAGAACAATAAATCGTGTGCGTATTGTCAAAAAACTTGGACAAGTAGATAAAAAGACACAAACAAAAATCATTAATGTTTTACTAGAAATGTTTGACGAATAAACATTAACCTTTACTTAATATTCTCCATCTTAGACTAAGACGTGATCGCTAAATATGGAGAAGAAATGTACAGATTCATAGTTTATACCCAACTAACTTTAATCTTGTTATTAATCTTCTTAAATACCTACGTTAGAACTATTGCTACATGGCAAACGCACCCTATGTACATTATTTTTCTAGGTGTTTTTTGGATTATCTTTATTGGATTTCAATTTTACATCTTTAAAATAAGCAAAACAGAACCCTTTAAAGAAACACAAAAAAAATATCTAATAAAACGCGTTCAAAAAGGAATGCTCCATTATATAATTTTATACGGAACATTAGGTACAATTCTACTTCCATTAGCACTAGTTCTAGTAGATTACATCGAAAATCCTATTTTCAATTTTTCCTATCATTACCTTTGGCCTGGACTTTTGGGATATCCTTTTGCATATTTAATGTGGATAGTTGAAAAAAAGAATTACGATAAAATAAAAAATTAATGATTTTAAGGAGAAAAAAATGTATAGACTGTCACAATATATCTTTATAACACTTTTTCTTTTAATGGCGTTCTTAAACCCTTACATCATTCGAATTTATAATTCGCATACTGCCATGACTTTAAACGTCATAATGTTAATTGTCCTTATCTTAGCTGGATTTTATGTATATAAAATGAGCAAAACAAAAGAGGGTAAAGAAACATCCAAAAATGATCTAATAAAAAGAGTTCAAAAAGGAATGCTCTATTATCTTGCTGTATACGGAACATGTATTACAATCTTCTATCCATTGGCAGGGATCCTTTCTAGGTATATCAGTAATCCTTCTATCGATTTTCCCTACCATCTATTGTGGGCTGGATTAATAGGATATCCATTAGCCTATTTAGTGTGGATAGTTGATAAAAAACGCTACGAAAAAATGAAATAATTTTCCAGTAGGTTATGGAGAAAAAAATGAAATACAGAAATTACCTTCCAATAATTTTATTTTTTTCATTAATATTTCTAACAAAATATGCAGACCGTGTTGCAGATATGGATTTAGCAGAAAGCTGGAAAACACATCCCTTTCTTTTAGGTTTTACAATTGCACTTTGGATTTTCTACTTTGCTTATGCTTTGTATATGATTAAACTCAACAGAATAGAATCACGCAAGGAGTCCTATAAAGAAGAACAAAAAAAATACTTAAAGAAAAATATTGAAATAGGTGTTTTTTTGTATATTGCAAAATACGGAACAATAGCCACAATATTATCTCCATCAGTGATTATAATTATGAAATACATCGGGAATCCTTCTATAGATTTCCCCTATCATCTATTTTGGATTGGAATATTAGGATATCCGTTAGCTTATTTAGCGTGGATAGTCGAAAAGAAGCGCTTTGAAAAACTAAAATAAATCTTTTATTTTATTACAAAGGAGAAAAAAAATGAACCAAAAGAAAATAATTATTCCATCGATACTACTTATTTTAACTTTATTTTCAACTGTATACATACGCCGAATTGCTGAAAATAATACGACGATTATCGTAATATCTTATATATTTTTTGCCTGTTGTTTTATCGCCTTTGTTGCGTATCTATGGAAACTTGAAAAAATGATGTCCAAAGAAGAACGTAAAAAATATCTAGAACAAACAATCGAAAAAGGAAGTGGTTATTTTGTATTAAAAGCTGGCACCTGCTTTAGTGTTTTATATATACTCTTCACAATTACCTTAAAATATATTGAAAATCCTAACATTAGTTTTCCATATAACAACTTATGGGATATATGGATTGGTTATGTGTGGGCAATTCTTATGTGGATCATAATGAAAAGAAAATACGAGAAAATGAAATAAATACACTTAAAACACCAAGCCTATTTGCCTAGAATTCTTTTAATATAATTTTCATCGTAACAAAAACCAAGAATCGCTGCCTCTGAATAAAGAGTCCCTACATAATCATCATGAAGAAAAACAGATAGATTTTGTCTTTTACCAACTATCATCTGATCAGCTCTTCCACTTGCTCGATGCAATCAAGGCAATACCAAGAGCACCCAAAACTAGTAAAATTTTACCAATCTGGGCCGTATGTTTCCCTTTTTCAAGATCCACAATAAATCGTCGGCCCGTCGACGTCATACCCGCTAAATCTTCTTGCGTTAATTGCTGAGCTTTACGTGCTTCATAGACCAATCGACCAAGATCTTCAGGTTTTAATATAATATTATTCACAAAGCCATCCGAATTTGTTCCCGTACGGTATCATTATAACCCAAAACGAACAATAATCAATAAAAAGTTACCGATCGGGAACTTTTTTAGCTTTATGCAGGATTAAATATGAAAATATTCCCGATCGGGAACAAAAAAAATAGCTAACGGTTAAAAAAATGCAATAAAAAAAACTAAAAAAAATTAAGCCAAATCGCCGCGCACATTATAAACATTCTTCGGCGCCCATTTTTCAATGAATTCCTTTAAATCCTTGTCCGGTTGATCAGGCAAAACAACTTTCAATTCAACGATTTGGTCACCAAAAATATTCGCAGCGACTTCAATGCCTTTGTTTTTCAAACGCAATTTACTGCCTGTATTTGACCCTGCAGGAATTTTTAAATTAACATTACCTGAAATAGTTGGAATCGTAACAACCGCTCCTAGAATAGCTTCTTGAAGCGTTATAGGAAGATTAAGATGAATATCATTCCCAAGACGTGAAAAATACGGATCATCCTCAACCACGATTTCAACTAAAGCATCACCGCTTACACCACCCAAAGCACTTGCATCACCTTGACCTTTAAGTCTTAAAATCTGTCCATTTTTTGTGCCGGGCTGAATCGTTATATTAAGTGCACGCCCATTGGGCATTGAAACACGCTTTTTAGCCCCTTTAATAGATTCTAAAAATGGCAGCTTCAACGTATATTGAATATCATCGCCTTTTTGGGGCGCCTGTTTTCGTTTATTACTCCAACCAAAAAGATCAGAGAAAAAATTAGAGCTATCGAAATTATTATCAAAAGAAAAACTATCAGAACCACGCGATCCACCTTGGGAAGATCCTGCACGTTGAGATGCAAAGGGATCAAATCCTGAATGACCCTTAAACCCAGGATGCACATCATGGCCTTCGGCATCAATTTGACCTGCATCAAATTTTTTACGTTTTATGGGATCAGACAATATTTCATAAGCCGCATTAACTTCTTTAAAGCGTTTTTCAACATCTGGCTTATTCGGATTTAAATCGGGATGGTTTTCTTTCGCAAGCTTACGAAAAGTCTTTTTAATCTCGTCTTGAGAGGCAGACGTAGAAAGTCCTAATGTTTTATAAGGATCTTTCATGTCTGCTCCTCAATCAATAGAAATTAGCTTTGAATCTGCCAGCTTCCGTCGGGCTGACGACAAGCAGTACCATAAGCACTTTGCGTACGTCCACCAACATTTACATTATGTTGATATTCACGGCAATAACGGTTACCATTCTGATAAGTACGAACTGGAACGATTGTACCAGAATGACCATTATCAGGATTTGTCCAGTTAACAGGTGAATTTGTTTTTGCTGTTTCAAGCGCATTTTGTGTCGAACGTTCTGCAAGCATTCTATCAGTTTGATCCATAGATGCACCGATCGAACTACCAAGAAGTCCACCAAGAAGCGTACCAGCTATGGTTGTAGCAATTTTACCCTTGCCTTTACCCATTGTTGACCCAAGAACACCACCGCCGATACCACCAGCAATACCGCCAATCCCTTGTTTTGGCCCCATATC
>JAUYSY010000042.1 GCA_030696155.1 Alphaproteobacteria bacterium
CATTAAATTAATGTCTATATTGCGCCCAAAACACCACTTACAACACCACCTACAACGTTTACAGCAGCGCCAATACCAGCGCTAATCATATCAAAAAACCCACCACCGCTACTACTTGTTGGCGCTGCAGCAGTTGCTGGATCTGTTGCTGCTGGAGCTTTGTCTTTTTTCTTGCTGCTACCGCCAAGCGACACTGCACCGTCAATATTGTCATGTGCTTTATTTGCTTCAGGATGTTTAGCAATTGCAGCTTTTGCATGCTCTACAAGTTCAGGATTATTGGCAATTACATTTGTTGTTGCAGGGAAGGGGACAAAGAGAGATACCGTTCCACTATGGTCAATTACAGAAAGGTTCACTTGATTTGTAACAACCAATGATTTTGCATTCGCTTTAAGTTCTTCTGTAAGTGCTGCTATGTCGCCTTTAACGTCTTGACCGGAAGCTGCTTTTTGTTTTATAGAAGCAATTTTGGTATTGACTGTATTTTGATCAAGTGCGAATGAATGTGTTGAAAAAAGTGCAAGAACTGCACTCATTAATAAAGTTCTCATTTTTACTTTCCCCATATGGCATTTAAAAGTTTTTATTTGTTAAATGATTTTGGCATAAAGTAAAAATAAAGGCAAATGGTCAGTGTGACTGTAGTAATTTCTTGGTGTTTTGCACGTTTTCCTATTAAAAACAATCATAATTCGAAATGAAAATAGATTGGTTTTTTACCTGCTACCAATATGATTTTTTCCACGGGACTTAGCAAGAACGACTTGGCGATGACGTTCTTCGGCGCTGCGTCTAAATTTTTCAGTTAATTTATCATGGCATTTGGGACAATGAATGCCTTCTTTATAAAGTTCGGATTGTTTATCCTCAGGCGAAATAGGCCAACGACATCCATAACACATTTCAGAAACGCCTTCTTCTAGGCCATGTGCAATAGAGGTGCGATTGTCAAATACAAAGCATTCGCCTTCCCACAAAGAATTTTCAGGTTGCATTTCCTCAAGATATTTAAGAATGCCGCCTTTAAGGTGATAAACTTCTTCATATCCTTTAAGAAGCATATAGGATGATGCTTTTTCACAACGTATGCCGCCTGTACAAAACATAGCAATTTTTTTATTTTTGATTGGGTCTAGGTTTTGGGTTACATAATCTGGAAATTCACGAAAAGTTGCTGTGTTGGGGTTAAGCGCTCCTTTAAATGTACCAATTTCATATTCATAATCATTGCGTGTGTCCAGCAGAACAACTTCGGGATCTTGTAGTAATTCATTCCATTGTTGTGGATTTAAATAAGTGCCAACCTTCGTATTGGGGTCTACTTCTGGAACACCTAAAGTAACAATTTCTTTTTTTAAACGTACTTTTAAGCGATAAAAGGGCATTTTAGAGGCATGAGATTCTTTATATTCAAGATTATGAAAACGACTATCTGATTGAAAAAAAACATTTAAAGAATCAATTGCTTCACGTGTGCCTGCAATTGTTCCGTTGATGCCTTCTTGAGCTAATAATAACGTTCCTTTTATCCCTTGATTGCGACAGAGGTCAAGCAATCTCGGTTGAATTTCCTTATAATCAGGCAAAGAAACAAATTTATATAAAGCAGCAACAGTAAAATTTGACATGTGACATTCCCTTTATGATGGTCTTTTATATCGTTTTTTGATTAAAAAGTAAACAAAACGTTGAGCGTTTAAAATTAATACGTAGTTAAGCTGTTTTAAGGGAAATTACTTCATTTTCTTGGTCTAAAGAATTGAGCGTCAAAAGCGCTTCAACACAACGTGGAAAACCAGAATATCCAATTAAAAAGATAATGAGTTCGATGATTTCATCTTTTTTAAAGCCAACATTGAGCATACCTTTTAAATGCGTCTTTAAAGGAAGTCCTGTTGAACCTTGTCCAATTAAATTCGCAACAGCTGCAATTTCACGATATTTATCATTTAGCCCTGCACGATTATATAAATTTCCATAAGCAAAATTAAGGACATAATCTGCGAAATCAGGTGATGCAGCTCTTAGTTTTTCAATAATAAGATCGCTTTGAGATCCAACGATTTCTTTAAAACGTTTCTTTCCTATTTCAATCGACATCTTTTTATTTTTTGTTAGTTAAGGTTTGCTTCATTATTTTCTACGTACTGCAACTTATTGCAGCACGTAGAGAGTAAAATCGTCAATTATTCCTTAGATCTACTTGCACGTTTACGTGCATTAGGATCAAGGAGCGCTTTACGAATACGAATTGATTTGGGGGTTACTTCAACCAATTCATCATCCTCAATATAGGCAATTGCTTGCTCTAGTGTGAAGATTTTAGGCGGTGTTAAACGAACAGCTTCGTCTTTAGATGTTGTGCGAATATTGGTTAATTGTTTGCCGCGTATCGGATTTACTTCAAGATCATTTTCACGCGAATGTTCTCCAATAATCATGCCTTCATATAAATCAACACCCGGATTGATAAATAGAAAACCTCTATCCTCAAGATTCCAAAGCGCATAAGCAACGGCTGTTCCTGTTGAATTTGAAATAAGCACACCATTTCTACGGCCTTCAATGGAACCTTTATAAGGGCCATAACCATGGAAAAGACGTGTCATAATACCAGTCCCACGCGTATCCGTCATGAATTCGCCTTGATAGCCAATCAAGCCTCGTGCAGGCGCTAAAAATGAAACACGCGTTTTGCCACCGCCAGAAGGGCGCATATCCGTCATTTCGCCTTTACGAATACCCATTTTCTCAACAACGACACCTGTATATTCATCGTCAACGTCAACTTGAACTTCTTCCATAGGCTCTAAACGATTGCCTTTTTCATCCGTTTTGAATAAAACACGTGGGCGTGAAATGGATAATTCAAATCCTTCACGACGCATGGTTTCAATTAAAACGCCAAGCTGAAGCTCACCGCGTCCTGCTACTTCAAAAGAATCTTTGGATTCGGATTCTTTAACCCAAATCGAAATATTGCCTTCAGATTCACGGAATAGACGGTCACGAATCATACGTGAGGTCACCTTCGTGCCTTCTTTGCCGGCATAGGGCGAATCATTCACAGTGAATGTCATAGCAAGTGTAGGTGGATCGATTGGCTGTGCATGTAATGGTTCTGTTACGGTTGCATCAGCAATTGTGTCGCCAACGGTTGTGGTCGTAAGCCCAGCAACGGCAATAATATCACCGACAACAGCTTCATCAACAGGCAAACGCTCTAATCCACGGAAAGCTAAAATTTTAGTTAAACGTGCTTGTTCAATTTGTGGATTGTCTTTATTAAGACCCTTAATCGGCATATTCATACGCGCAACACCAGATTGAACACGACCTGTTAAGATACGGCCCAAATAAGGATCAGCTTCTAAAATCGTTACAAGCATCGTGAAAGGTGCATCCATATCACCTTTAACAATAGGTATGTGGCTTACGATCGTTTCATACAAAACTTTAAGATCAACCTTAGCATCATTTAAATCTCTAACGGCCCAGCCTTGACGTGCCGATGCATATAGCAATGGAAAATCAAGCTGTTCTTCAGTGGCTTCAAGTGCTACGAAAAGATCAAAAATTTCAGAATATACTTCATCAGGACGTGCGTCAGGACGATCGGCTTTATTGATCACAACAAGAGGCTTAAGACCTAATTTTAATGCTTTAGCCAACACAAATTTTGTTTGGGGCATTGGGCCTTCTGCAGCGTCAACAAGAACTAAAACACCATCAACCATCGATAACACACGTTCAACTTCACCACCAAAATCGGCGTGACCGGGTGTATCAACAATATTTAAACGATGATCTTCCCATAAGACCGAGGTGCATTTGGCCAAAATGGTGATACCACGCTCTTTTTCAAGGGCGTTCGAATCCATTGCGCGTTCCGCAACTTGTTGATTTACACGAAATGTTCCGCTTTGCCTTAAGAGGGCATCCACAAGAGTTGTCTTACCATGATCGACGTGTGCGATAATGGCTAAATTACGAATATCTGACATAGATTGCCTTACTGTATTTTATAAATGTCTACAAACAGTGAATTGTACTACGATTCATGTGATTTGTGAAGAAATAAAAAATATAAAATATAAAATATGAAAACTTAAATAAAAACAAAAATAATATTGTACATTTTAGTAAATACATTGTATTCTAGAATTAGGCGGGATTTCTTGCTTTCAATCTTTTCTTTCATTAGAAGAGAGCAATACCAGCAAACGGGGAAACCCAAGGTTATTGTTTCTGTCTATGGGAAGTCCCGCCTATTTTTAAGCGTCAATTTTTCAGCTTTGTCGTCGTTTTCATTTATCCTCCTCTAAATTAACAATCGTCTCCTCCACTAATTTTTTTTTGTAGAAAATTTAATAGAGCTCTTTTGAAACTCCCTAATGTGAGGAGAATGATAGAAGATTCGGCACAGAAGACCGTAGTGTATCCTTCATATATGAGGATCTGAGCACCAAAATGACGCATCAATCGGCCACAATAGTAGGGTTTCGCAAGAAGTCTATTTAATGAGAGCTTGGAAATTAATTTTATAGGAAAGATATGGTTTCCGCCGTTGTCAGGTTCTCGGCACCTAAAAGAAGCGGACTTAAAAGAAATACTATCCCCCATCATTGTGAAGGGTCCAGCTCAGTGGCAATCTCCTTGGAAAATTGAGATCACTACACCCACTGCGGGGGATCGCGATGACGAAACGCCCCTTTTGATTAGTCTTATACTTAAATACAGGAAGTGTAATTTTTAATAAAAAACATTATTGCTTAACCATTCATGTTTTAAATTTTACGAAAACAAAGTTTCTTCTTTTTTTTCATCACTGTTAGCTGACTGCTTCGTAAAAAATTCAGCAAATTCTGCAGCATTCATATCATCAATGCGTAAATCTGGATTTGCTCCATTTCGCAATAATAATTCTTTAATTTTTTTATTTTTTTTGAATAAAGCCAGTATTAAAGGTGTTGCTCTATCAATATGCAAATCATCAACAACTTTATAACAATGAAGAACTTTGTTAATGCAATGTTTTCTAATGTAATCATTGTCTAATAAAGCTTCAACAATGTCATTATGTCCCATTAAGATAGCAACATGAAGTGCTTCAGGTCTGTTGAAATGATTGTTTTGCCTAAGAAATAGTTTTGTAATTTCTAAATCATTTTGCCAAATAGAGATTAATAAGGGCGAACAAAATCGATCGGAAAAGGGATATAGTTTCCATTTGTCTAAAAGTTTATAGTCACGAAAATAATATGTGTCAAAAGCAAAAGATTTATCTTTAAGGCTTATCGCATGTAGGTATTCAAGCGTATTTTTATCTTGATAAAAAGTAGCTTTTATCCACATATAACTTGCCCATGTTTTTGCAGCAAATTGTTCAATGCCACTCTGAAGACGTATTCCTTTATCTAAAAGAAGGTTAATGATTTTAAGTGCACTTAATTCAAGTGCATATAATTCGTTTTCATTTATATTGTATTTGTCAAAAATAGGTATATAAGGTGTCAGAATTTGATTGGTAGCATCATATTTAAAAAAATCTTTAAATTCATAACTTCGATCAGCTAATAAATAAAAAGAAGAGTTGATAGTTAGATTTAATAAGGTTGTTTCAATAAAATTGTCACAAGAATCAAACAAATGAACATTTAGATCAACAGGATGTTCAAGTAAAGCAGAAACGGTTTCAACATCCAAGTTAGCAACGGCTTGAAAAATGGGATAAACACCGTTTAATTCTTTCTGATTCGGGTTGCATCCAGCTTGTAATAAGGACTTTACAAGTTCAGCATTTGAAGCACGCACAGCTTCGTGTAAAAGGAATTTTGAATGTTTTTTTTGATCGTCACACCCTAACAATTTAAGAAAAAGCCCATAATCCTTATTATTTTTAGTAAAAATATTGTATAAAAAATTGTTAAAATCTGGTGTTCTTGTATTTTTAGATTCCATTGCATAAAAGTCAATATGATTATAAAATTCTATTGAGCTTAAATCATATTGAAAGATGTATTTTTTTTCTTTCGCTAGCCAGTGTAAAGTCTTTATAAATTTTTTTTCAAAGCAAATATAGCAAATTTCGAAATATTTTTGGTCGTTTTTTATTTGAATAAGTGGAAAATTTTCATCTATTTGTTTTAAATTATCTAGAAAATCACCATCAGGATCATCGGAATATATAAAGTTATAATGAGATAACGATCGTTTGCGCTCTTCTTCATTTGTACAATCTGAGTTATCATAAAATTTTATTTGATGATAACAATTAAGTAAATTTTTAAGTATTTCAATATAGTTTAAATATAAATTATATTTTTCTAGAAAAATTTCATCTATATTGTTTTCATCTTCTTCTTTAAGAAAAATTCTATGATCTTTAAAACTTTTTAAAATTGCGTCTTTGGTAATGGGTAATTCACGAAAATGAATATTTTTAAAATAAGGCTCTAAACAATGGTATTTTTTATCTAATGTACTAAAAAAATTTTCTTCATTTTTAGTAAATTTTTCTGGTAATAATTTAACAATAGACTCAAGACTTTCTTTAAATAAAGAATCTAAGTCCATTTCTTTTAATTCTATTCTTTCTTTTTTACCCTTGTTGTTTATTTTATAGGATTCTTTAGAAAAAACATCAGATATAAATACATTAAAAAACAAAGCAAAAATTATAATAAAATTTTTATTATTGATCATTATACTATCTTTCCAATTGAACAATACACTTATTTGAAAGGGATCATATAATATTTAATTTTTTTTTCAAGGCTTTTTTTAAAATTTTTAATTGGTGTATTATCAATTAAGGTAACTAACTGAAGAAGCTAAACAAATTATTCCAAGGAAATGTAGGTTGTAGCTAAATATAACAGTTTCACTCAATCTGCGCATGAGGCGTGCTTCGAAGCAAATTTAGGTCCTTCTATTTTTTAAAATAACAAATATTTTTATCAAATTTAATTTCAAATTACAATAAAAATATATAAATTAAAACAAATAGTAAATATGAATATTGTTTAGTTTTTATATATTTTTATTAAAACATATATAATATGTTTCTACATTAAACATTTTATATATTAATTTATTTGTTTTGCCTATTGTAAATAAAAATCAATTCAAGAAAGAATTATCGTGAATTAATTTAACCTAATGCCTTACGTTTTGAACCATATTGTACATTTTTTGCTCTATTAATGATATCTTCAGGATTTTTATCTTCTGCGCTTAAAATTCCAGTGCCTATAATTACATCAAAAGATTTAGGAGCAATATGTGAAGAAAATGTTTTTTTAATTCTATCTTCGATACGCAAGGCTACATCTTGTGCAATATTAATATTTGTTTGGGGCAAAATAACTAAGAATGATGAAGAATCATAGCGCACCACAAGATCAAAACTACGTACTGTATTGACCAATAGATCAGCAATTTTCTGCAAAATACTATTGTTTGAATCTGTGTCGTTGATTAAATCAATCAAAAGTATAGAAAAGAATTTTTGTGATTTTTGCATACGATTTAATAATTCATTCATATGCGCAAGGGCATATTCTTTATTGTAAAGCCCCGTTTCTTGATCTGTAAAGGCGATGCTCATTGTATTTCTATGATCGCCTAATAGTTTTTGATGATAACGCCAACGTATAATCTGGCCACGGATACGTAAAAAAACTTCATATCCATCTAAAGGTCTTAACAAATAATCATTAATACCGATCTCAAAAAGCTTATTTAAAATGTCATGTTGATCTTCATTGGCTAAAACAAGGATAGGAATACCGCGTATTTTATTTTCAGCACGGATTTGGGCACATAAATCCACTGGGTTTATGTTTTTTATATTAAGATCTAAAATTAAAACATCCCCATGATGCTCTACAAAATGAGACGTTACTTCTTCTTTTGAGTACATTTCATGCCAAATAACATTATCAGGGAGCATGGCTTGTTTTAAATTTGAGATTTCTGCATTATTTTCTGAAAACAAATAAAGATGTCCCTGGGTTGCATTAAAGTCACCTATGCTTAATTGATCAATGTCACTCATTTTATCTGAAATTTTTGCACGTAAATACCATTGGTCCATTGTCATCTTTAAGCGTACAAGGGAGCGCGTGCGCGATAAAAGAGCCTGGTCATTTATAGGCTTTGATAAAAAATCATCTGCCCCCACACGTAGGCCTTTTATACGGTCTTGTTTATCGGTTAATGCGGTTAACATTAGAACAGGGATATAAGTTGTATTTGGATTAGCTTTTAATTTTTCACACGTTTCATAGCCATCAATGCCGGGCATCATAACGTCTAAAATAATAAGATCTGGTTGTAATTTATCAGCAAGCTTTAAGGCGTCAAATCCATTGGATGCTTTAAAAACTTCATAATGCTCCATTTGTAGCTTTAATTCTAAAATGGCAAGATTAGTTGAAATATCATCAACAATTAAGATGCGTGCTGACATTGTGAAGGACCCATTAATATTTTTGTTAGTGTCTCCATAAAGTCTAGCACTGAAATCGGCTTTTGAATATATTCTTTTACTAAGGGATTATTTAGGGATGATTCTGAAAAAGATGAAACGATTATAACTTTAATTTCAGTTAACTTTTTGTTTTCTGTTATTTTTTTAAGAAGTTCGCCGCCTGACATTAAAGGTAATTGCAAATCAAGCAAAAGGAGATCAACGATGTTGTGCTCTAAATATATTAACCCTTCTTCTGCGGTTGAACATGATTGGCTTTGGTGACCTGTTAATATGACAAGATCGTGAAACAATTTTTGACACAATGGATTATCGTCAATAATGAGTATTTTTTTTGGCAACATTTTTAAACCTCTATTATTAATATAAATTAAGCAATCTCAAGAAAGAAGATGACGTGAAAAAAAAAATAATATATGTTTCTGATGTTGCGCCCGTAGCTCAGCTGGATAGAGCGTTGCCCTCCGGAGGCAAAGGCCAGGGGTTCGAATCCTCTCGGGCGCGCCATTAGACTTCTTTCGAAACTCTACTACTGCGGTCGATTGATGCGTCGTTTCGGTACTCAGATCCTCATGTGTGAAGAATATACGAGGGAACCCGTGCCGAATCTTCTATCACTCGCCTCACATTAGCGAGTTTCGAAAGAAGTCTATTAAAAAAAACTCCCAGACCATAAAGATCTGAGAGCTTATTTGTTGTGTTGCTGTTTTAATTAATTGCCTAGCTAAAAACTATAATTTCTTATCTTTAAAGGCTTTTTGGGCTTCAGCGTAATTGGTTTTAAGTGCTGCAATATATGTTTGAACTTGACCCACAAGTGTTGTTGTATTTGTAATTGCTTCTCTTATTTTGGCTATAGTATTTGAATCTAATTCAGGGTTTTCACGCAAAAATTCGTTTGCGTCACTTATGGTTTCTTGAAGTATGCGTATGTCAGCTTCGTTTGCTTTAATCTCATTATCAATTTTAACAAGATCTGCGGTTGTTTTTATACTGTCATACACAAGCTTAAGTGCTGCGGGACCTGCTGATTTAGCAGCACCCATTACACAAGCACCACCCAAATCCAATGCTGTTCCAACGCCCATTGAAGGTATACCCATTGCCAATGCAGCAGGTAAAGAAACAATGGTGCCTTTAGCGCAACCGCCTAGACCTTTTAATCCTGTTTTTGCTATTTTTTTCATAATGTCACCCCAAGGTGCATTTTCTTTTACGGACGTAGCAATTTCTTTTGCTTTTGCACTTAATTCATGACCTTTTTCTTTAACTTTATCCTTAATGTCAGATGCTTTATCTTTTACAGCATCTTTCACTTGTCCTCCAACAGATTTAACGGTTTCACGAAGGGATAGGTTTGTCCCAGGAAAAAGCGTTTCTGTTTTATCTTCAGTTGCTTTTTTCAATTCTTGATCTGCATATGATATATTATATGAAAAAGTTAAAACTGATCCTAATAAGATACTTGAAAGTAAGTTTTTTTTAGTTATTTTGGTCATTTTCTGTCTCCCTAACAAAACCATTTGTATTTATTATGGAAGGGGAACGGTTAATAAATGATTAAAAAAAAGAGCCAGAAAAATTAATTTCTGGCTCCATACCCAAATAATCTAAAACTACTGTTTTTAGCCGATGACCTTTGGTTGCTTTTTGAACCAAAAATTTCTAAGGTAAAACAATTATCTGTCGAAATTTTCAGCATCAAAAATCACCTCAAATCTCATGCCTAAAAATCGGCATTTCCAAATCATTTGGGTATATCTAAAATTTTATGTATGTTACGTGAAAAAAGAAAACTTAGACTTTTTTCGAAACTCGCTAATGTGAGGCGAGTGATAGAAGATTAGGCACGGGTTCCTCGTGTATTCTTCATACATGAGGATCTGAGTACCGAAGCGACGCATGAATCGACCATAGTAGTAGAGTTTCGAAAAGTCTATTACTTCAGTTTTTCAACTTGTGAGTAATCAAGCTCGACAGGCGTTGATCGTCCAAAAATAGAGACCGCTACTTTAAGACGTGTGCGTTCTTCATCAACGTCTTCAACGATACCATTAAAGGATGCAAAGGGACCTTCGGCAACTTTAACTTGTTCACCCACTTCGAAGATAATTTTGCTACGAGCTTTAGCTGTGCGTTCTTTAGCATTGCTTAAAATGTTCTGAGCTTCAGCATCAGAAATAGGACTTGGTTTGCCTTTACTACCTAAAAATCCACCCACTTTAGGGATTTCTTTAATAAGATGCCAGACAGCGTCATCCATATCCATACGAATCATGACATAACCTGGGAAAAATCGACGTTCTGTTTGAACTTTGACGCCTTTACGAAGCTCTACAACTTCTTCAGAAGGAACAAGAACCTCTGCGATTTTTTCTTGCAAAGAATCTTTTTCGATTTTTTCTAAAATTACCTGTTGTACACGTTTTTCAAAACCTGAATGAACTTGCAAAACATACCAACGTTGCGCCATTTAACTACCTAGTCCTACAATATGTTTAGAATAAATTTAACTGCAAAAGAGAGTCCTTGATCAACAAGTACAAAGAATATTGCAGCAAGTGTTGCCAAAATTAAAACCATCAGCGTCGTTACTAAAGTTTCTTTGCGTGTCGGCCAGGTAACTTTTATTGCTTCTTGCTTAACCTGTTTAAAAAACTTAACGGGACTAATTTTAGCCATAGCATTTACCTTATCTATTTGGTTTGCCTTTTTCAAAAGCGTGCTTAACGTCATTTTATTTTAAGGTACGTCTAGGGATTCTTAACCTTTAACAAACCTAATATGAATCTCATTTTTAGCATCAAAAAGCTTAAAATGCTAGCGAAAATTCATATATTATTTAGATAAAATATTATATGAAGATAATTTTATAAGCGATTCACTTTGATATGAGTCTTAATCTAAGAACAACATTATTTAGTTTTATCGTCTTGAATCAACCTTTTTTGCAATTCAACGAGCATTTTTGTTGCATCTTTTTTGCTCATTTCTGTCATATTTTTTTCGTTGATAATAACTTTTAATAATCTTTCAGCTTCTTTAAAAGCCTCAACTTTATTTGTACGACTAAGCTCCGCTTGGCCATGCACATTCATTTCGACTAACATAAATATCGCTTGAGACTTAACTTTAGGTTTAATATCTTGCGCTGCAAGGGATTTATAGATTTTTTCTGCTTCTTTAAGTCCTTCAATTTTATCTTTTTGTGCAAGCGCTGTTAGACCCAGAAAATGCCTATTTGCCAATAGATACATTGCCCAGAATTTGATATCTATATTTGTATTGGAAATCTGAGAATTAAGGATTTGATCAACCTCTGCATCACTTGTTGATGTGGATTCAACTTGAGTCTTTAATGTTTCTAACCAAGATTCATTTGGTTTTGGCTGAGGGGCAATTAATTCAGGGGTTGCATAAGTATGAATAGGAAGTCCGCAAAGTAATAAAAAAGAAAATAATAAAAGCACGCGCATTTATTTTGTCCTTAGTTAAAAATGACGAAACATGTGAATTGTACTATAAAATTTATTATTATGAAATTATTTTCTGAAATGAGGATAAGATCTTTAGTTATCCTGCCAGAATATTAAATCCTGGCAGGAGCGAGAGGCTTCGAACCCCCAACCCCCGGTTTTGGAGACCGGTGCTCTACCAATTGAGCTACGCTCCTAAGGGGAATGCCCAGCAAAACTAGACACACTTTAAAAGTTAGTTAACTTAACATTAACCAACTATAGTTGATAGACTTAAAATTCATACAAAGCGGAACATAGCATCAATTCAAGTCTGTTGGCAGATATATCCTCTTTGTTTCAAAGTGTGGGTAGAAAGATGAGCGGTGAAGCACGCGGAGTGTATCTTTTTATACATGAGCATGCTGAATCCCGAAATCTGACGCCCTCCACAATTTGAAACAGAGTGGATATTATTAGGCAATTATTTTTGCAACAACACCGGCGCCGACTGTACGTCCACCTTCGCGAATCGCAAAACGTAAGCCTTCGTCCATAGCAATTGGGCAAATTAATTCTACATCAAGTGTTACGTTGTCACCAGGCATAACCATTTCCATACCAGATGGTAATGTGCAAACACCGGTCACATCCGTTGTACGGAAGTAGAATTGTGGACGATAATTAGTAAAGAATGGCGTATGACGACCACCTTCTTCTTTGCTCAGAATATAAGCTTCGCAAGTGAATTTTGTATGAGGATTAATTGTACCTGGTTTTGCTAAAACTTGACCACGTTCAACATCTTCACGTTTTGTA
>JAUYSY010000079.1 GCA_030696155.1 Alphaproteobacteria bacterium
GAAAGCTCTTTTAAATCATATAATTGTGAAATGGCTTCAGCGCCTTTATTACTTATTAAGTTGTTGTCCAGGGTAAGTGTTTCTAAATGAGGTAATTCATTAGCAATCCATAAAATGGTTTCATCTGTTAATTGATTGCCTTCCAGCTTTAATTCTTTTAAGTGCTCAAAAGTTTTTAGACTCTGCAAAATAGATTTAATGTTGGATTTATTGGTGTTTAAAACGAATGAAAGATCCACTTTTTGTACATTATAAAAAAATTCTGACAATTCAAAAAATTCTAAATCTGTTGGACATATTTTAAAGCATAACGCATTTATTTTATCTGCCGAGGGTAAAGCTATTTTTTGAGCTAAACATTTTCGTTCGTTGATATCAAAGATCAATACAGTACCGTCCTGTATAGCATAATGATTATTATTGGTGATTGTTGAATCAGCAAGAGGCAAGTTTGGTGCATCATTGCTATAAAAGAAGTCTAAATCACTTTGTGTTTCTGATGTTAGGTCAGAAAAATCATCCATAGGAATTGGGTTTTCAAGAATTGAGTCTATAAATTTGTTTGTATCAAATAGGGGTGTTGCTTTTTGTGTATTTAAATTTTGAGCATTATTATTATTTTCTACAAAGGGAGATTTTGAAGCTATGTTCTTTATTGATATTTGCTGAAGGTTTCTTAAGATATTTGTATTTTGTGTAATAGGCAAAGGTTTTTTGGGTTGTGATGGAGGTGTGCTTTGTTTTAGATTTGTGTGGATATAAGGTTTTTGTGTCAAGATCTGCGTCGTGTTATTGTTGTTATTTGTATATTGCGGATTATTTTGTGCATTATTATTTAATTGTTGATTGATAAGTTGTTCGTAGCGCAAAAGGGTATCTATAGAATCACATGGGTTTTGTGGCTCGCTGAGATATGCACTTAAAATATAATTTAAAATACTTCTTTTGATATCTATTAATGTTAATGTTTCATTTTTATAAAATTTTGAACTTTTTTCTTTTATTGATCCTACTATATCATGAAATTTATAAAATATTTTTTCTTTTTCGTTTAAACCCAAGTGAATGTTTGAAAATCCTTCTCCAAATAAAGCAGAGGCATCTATTTTTTGCGTGCATGGGAATTTTTTACTTAGAAATTCAGTTTGTTGAAGTGATGGAAGTATTTTAAATGTAGCAGATTTTACGTCTGTTATTGGTTTAATAACTTCATTACAAATTTTATTTATTATTTTTGCTTCTTTAAGGTCAAAAATATAAGTGTCTGAATAGTTAATTTTTTCTTGATAAGCTAGTTGTTTGTTTTGAGTAATATGCTGATTGTTTGCTAAATATTGTTTAACATGATCCATGTTTACATTGTGTAAACTTGGTTGTTGCTTTGGTATCTGACTATTTGGCAATAAAAATGGCATGTGAGGCATAAAACTAGGGACGGGTGCTGGCATATTTAGTGTAATATTATTTATGGTGTGCACATT
>JAUYSY010000051.1 GCA_030696155.1 Alphaproteobacteria bacterium
ATTTTTCCAGGAGTCAATAAAGGTATTAATAGATTTTCAAGCCATAAATTAAAAAGCTTTGTATTACAGGTTCCTTTATAACAAAAGGGTGCTATAACTCTATCTTTAACTTTTGCCGCAACAAAACTTTCTCTTTCATATCTTTTGCCAGAAACATCACCAATAATGGGAACACCTATTTTTGACCAGCCATGTGTTTCTTGAAGAAATTCATCAACACCACTTTCGACTATATAGATATGATCTTCGATAGGGATATCTTTTATTTCTTCTAAAAATTGTTGTCGCGCTACTTCATCTCGTTCTTTGTAGAGACTTGTCTTTTTTTTCGCGTTATTTTTAATCGTTTAAACGCTTTGCTAATTCCTGTCTGCGTAACATTAAATTTTTTTGCACATTCTTTTTGAAGTACGTCAGAATGAATTTTTACGTAATTGATAAGCTTTTTGCTATCTATTTTTCCTGGTCTATAATATTCATCAGGATTTAAATGTCCTCTCACTTTTTTTCTTAACAACCATTCATTTATTGCTGAACGAGAAATCTTAAACAATTTACTTGCTGCAGATTTTTTTCATCCTTCTTCAATGTAAGATATCACTTTTTCTCTCAAATCTACTGAATAACTCATAATACATTGTTTTATAGCAACTTTGTAAGATTTTCAACTCATTTCACTATAGATGTGCTTAAGATTGTTAATAAAAACAATAAAATTCTCATAAGAAGCTCCCTTTATTATATTTTTACACAAACAAGAGTAGAAATATGAATTCTATTACACAAGCATATAGATTTTTAAAAATTATAATATTTTACTATTAGGCAGATACGACTTTTATTGGCTCAACTTCATCAATGCTTTGGCCTTTTATAAAACGTTGCAAATGTTGGTTGGGACTTGTTTGTAAAGATGATAAAGGTCCATACCAATCAATTTTTCCTTCGCGTAAAAAAGCGACATTATCAGCGATTTTATATAGGCTGCCTAAATCATGCGTAATGGTAATAGCAGTTGCACCTAATCGTTTAACTGATTGAATAATAAGATTATTAATAACATCGGACATGATTGGATCAAGGCCTGTTGTTGGCTCATCAAAAAAAATAATTTCGGGTTTTGTGGCAATAGCACGTGCGAGGGATACGCGTTTTTGCATCCCACCAGATAATTCTGATGGATAAAGGTCTGCTATTTCAGGCCCTAGGCCTACTTCTTTTAGGCATTCTAAAGCTTGAAGGCGTGCATCATCCCTGGATATTTTTTGACGTTGAAAAAGGCCAAAAGCAATATTTTCCCAGATACTGAGCGAGTCAAAAAGTGCGCCTCCTTGAAATAACATACCTGACTTACTAATGATACGATCACGGGATTTTGCATCACCATAATTAATTTTTTCCGCGTCTAAATATATGTCGCCTTTATCATTTTCAATAATACCTAAAATGCATTTAATTAAAACGGATTTACCGCTGCCTGATCCGCCTAAAATAACCAATGATTTTCCTTGTTGAATATCAAGATCAATATTATTTAAGACGCATTTGGGTCCAAATCTTTTTGAAAGCCCACGAATTTTAATTTTAAGGTTTGTACTCATTGTGCGAAAAAAAGCTCCGTAATGATGTAATTAAATACAAGAATAAGAATGGAAGCTGAAACAACAGCATTTGTTGTCGCTTTACCAACGCCTTGTGCGCCACCTTTGGTATGGAATCCATGATAACAACCCATAAGTGTTATAATGAAGCCAAAAACTGCCGCCTTCACAAGTCCTGAAAAAACGTCATGAAATTCAACAAACTGAATGGTGTCTTCGATATAATCCATGGGCAAATTGCCAAGTTTAAAGACGCCAACAATATAGCCACCTAAAACACCGATAATATCAGCAATAAGAACAAGTATAGGGAGAATCAAAACACCTGTTAAAACCCGTGGTACAACAAGATATCGATAAGGATTGGCTGATAATGTGACAAGCGCATCTATTTGTTCGGTCACGCGCATTGTACCGATTTCTGCTGCCATTGAAGCACCTACGCGTCCTGCAACCATAAGCCCCGCAAGAACAGGGCCAAGTTCACGTGTCATGGATATAACAACAACAGAGGCAACACCTGTGTCAGCACCAAATCGTGAAAACCCTGTATAGGTTTGAAGCGCCAAGACCATACCTGAAAAAATAGCTGTAAGACCAACAACAGGTAATGAATAATAGCCAACCTCAACTAATTGATGGGTAAAACTACGAAAATTAAAAGGGGCACGAAATAAATTTAAAATTGTTTCATAGACGAAAAGAAAAAGACGGCCGGAAGATTCAAAAAAACTTAGGGCAGACCGACCAACAGAGGTTAAAAACATAAAACTCACTTCATATAAAAACGGTACATTCTATCACGTAGTGAAGTAAGAACTTCATGATGAATTGTACCCATAAAATCCGCCACTTTGTCTAGTGACAGATGCTGACCTATTAGTTCGACAAGGTCGTCGATTTCTGGTTCCATCGACAAAACAGGTGTCAAATCAACAGCCATTAAATCCATAGATACACGGCCTAAAATTTTTAAATATTGGCCTTTATAATAGACTTCACCGCGATTGCTTGCTGATCTTAACAAACCATCCGCATAACCATAAGCGATGATGCCGATCGTCATTGCGTGGGGCGCTACAAAAGTTGCATTATATCCAACTGAATCGCCTTTATTTATTTTTTTAATCTGTAAGATCTTGGCGTAAAGTTGAAGAATATTGTTCATAGGATTGGGTAAATTTGGCGTTGGGTTGCCACCATATAAAGCAATGCCTGGACGAACCATATCAAAATGATATTTTGGATCTAAAAAAATACCGGCTGAATTAGCAAAAGATGCCGCTATTTCAGGTATTTTTTCTTTAACGTTTAGGAAGCGGTCTAATTGTATTTGGTTGAGAGGATTTTTAGGATCCTCGGCACAAGCCAAATGAGACATAATACCTTGTAAAGTAAAAGAATACATAATTTTTTTGGTGTCAAAAATTTTAAACTCTTCTTGGGTTAATCCCAAACGATTCATACCCGTATCGACATGTAAAAAAGCAGGATAATCTTTGCGTGATTTTGTTGTTTCATCAATCCACAAACGTACTTGATCTAAAGAATTGAGAACGGGAATCAAGTTATGTTTTTTAAAACCAGCGCAATTACCTTCCTGAGGCCCATAAAGGACATAAATATTTGAATCTTTGAAATATTTTTTAAGAGTGACACCTTCTTCATAGGTTGCTACAAAAAAATGACGGGCACCCTCTTCATAAAGCATCTCCGTCACTTCAATATCACCTAAACCATAGGCATCTGCTTTAACAGCTGCTGCAATAATTGAGTGTGGTGCCTTTTGAGCCAAAATCTGATAATTTTTTTTGATATTTTCAAGATCAATAATGGCAAAGGACGTAAAGGCTGATTCTTTTAAATCAAGCAACAATGAATTTAAAGTATTCGTGTCATGTGAATTAGGTTTTTCAGCCATTTGCATGTCGAAGCTTCTCTGGTAAATATTGATCCGCAATATAATTATCGAATTTCGTTGTTTGGCCGTCAAACCTTAATGTTACTTTACCAACGGGGCCGTGACGTTGTTTCGCAATAATAACTTCGGCCGTATCAACAGCTTTGCCCATGGCTTCCTGCCATTGCGCGTAACGTTGTTGAAATTTATTATTATCTTCATCAGGTCGTTGGACAGGTTCAGCGCGTTCCAAATAATATTGCTGACGATACACAAACATCACAACGTCAGCATCTTGCTCGATCGATCCAGATTCACGAAGATCCGATAATTGGGGACGTTTGTCATCGCGGCTTTCAACAGCACGTGATAACTGAGATAAAGCGATTACAGGTACACCCAATTCTTTAGCGATACCTTTAAGTCCACGTGTTATTTCTGAAATTTCATTTACACGATTATCATTTTTACCCTTGGTCGATGATTGCATCAATTGCAAATAATCGACAACAATCAAGGAAAGATCTTTTTGACGTTTTAAACGTCTAGCTCTAGTACGCAAAGCACTGACGGAAAGACTGGGCGTATCATCAATAAAAAAGGAAAGTGTTGATAAATCTTGGGCAGAGCGTGTTAATCGTTGAAATTCTTCGGCATCCATTTTCCCACGTCGAATATTTTCCGATGGAATTTTGGCATTTTCAGATAAAATACGCATCGCCAATTGAGCTGCCGACATTTCAAGTGAAAAGAACCCGATGACGCCACCATCAACAATTTTTGAAACGCCATTGGGCTCTGTTTCGGTTTTCAATGCGCGTGCAACATTAAAAGCAATATTGGTGGCAAGTGCGGTTTTACCCATAGAAGGACGACCTGCTAAAATAATAAGATCAGAAGGATGCAACCCACCCAATAAATGATCTAAATCTGTAAAGGTTGTTGCAAGTCCTGTTAATTGACGATTGCGTTTAAACGCAAATTCTGCCATTTCAACAGCTTCAGTAAGGGAGTTCGAAAAAGGTTGAAATCCACGATCTGATTCGCCAGATGTGACTAAATCAAAAAGCTTTTGTTCAGTTGCTTCAATTTGTTGAACGGCAGTAACTTCGATATTAGGGCGAGACGCTGAATAAGAAACATCATCACCAATAAGGATAAGCTGACGTCTTAAATGCAAATCATTAAGTGTTCTGCCATAATCTTCAGCATGTGTAATACTAATAGCTGAATAAGCAAGCTTCGTTAAATATTCAACACCACCAATATCTGCAAATAT
>JAUYSY010000117.1 GCA_030696155.1 Alphaproteobacteria bacterium
AACCGGCACGGAATGTACTTAAGTACATGAGTACTGGAAGTTGATACTTGACGACGAATTTGCCCATAAGGTAGATAGTTTAACAAATAAGAGAGACATGATGCGTCGCGTTGTTGTTACAGGATTAGGACTTGTCACCCCTTTAGGATGTGGTACCAATATTAATTGGACACGCCTCATTAAGGGTGATTGCGCTATCGAAAGAATCACGCATTTTGAAACTGATGATCTCAATGCTCAAATTGCCGGATGCGTCCCTAAAGGGGATTACGCTGATGGTAAATTTAATCCTGACGAATGGGTCTCTCCTAAAGATCAACGTAAAATGGATGATTTTATCTCCTATGCGATTGCTGCTGCAACCCAAGCGGTTGACGATGCAGGATGGAAACCCGAAAATGAAGAAGATCGTGAAGCAACAGGCGTCATGATTGGATCAGGTATTGGTGGACTCACTGTTCTCACCGAAGGCGGCCTTATTCTCAATGAAAAAGGTCCACGTAAAATGCCTCCTTATTTCATTCCCGCGAGTCTTATTAATTTGGCCTCTGGCCACGTCTCCATAAAATACGGTTTTAAAGGCCCCAATCATGCGGTTGTGACAGCATGTTCAACAGGCGCCCATGCCATCGGCGATGCTGCACGTTTAATTATGTTTGGCGATGCTGATGTTATGGTCGCAGGTGGCACCGAAGCGGCTGTTTGTCGTGTTGGTATTGCAGGATTTTGTGCTGCGCGCGCTTTATCAACCGGTTATAATAATGATCCCCAACATGCCTCTCGCCCTTGGGACAAAGCACGTGATGGCTTTGTGATGGGTGACGGCGCAGGTGTCCTTGTTCTTGAAGAATATGAGCACGCTAAAAAACGTGGCGCAAAAATTTATGCAGAAGTCGCAGGCTATGGCCTTTCAGGCGATGCGTATCACATTACGGCCCCCTCTCCTACCGGCGATGGCGCTTTTCGTGCAATGCGTAATGCTTTAAAACGAGCAGAAATTACAGCCGATGACCTTGGCTATATTAATGCGCATGGCACATCTACACCTTTAGGTGATGAAATTGAGCATTTAGCTGTTAAACGTCTTTTAGGCAATGCCGTTTCTAAAGTTTCCATGTCTTCAACCAAATCTGCCATTGGCCATTTACTTGGTGCTGCAGGTGGTGTTGAAGCCATTTATTCTATTATGGCGCTGAATCACAACATCATGCCGCCAACCCTGAATCTTGACAATCCTTCGGATGGTTGTGACATGGATTTAATCCCGCATACAGCCAAAGAGCGTAAGCTGAATTACGTTATGTCCAATTCTTTTGGATTTGGCGGCACAAATGCGTCGCTTGTTTTTGGAAAGATATAGAGACTGCAGGTATTTCCACCTCTTACGTCCCGCCACCGTATCGTTACCCATAAATATGACGCCACTTAACTCTCAAAATACACACAGCTGTTTCCCTGGGCCAATGAGAGCCCAAAGGGCTCGAATGCGGATCCAGGGTCCAGAAATAATCATCTCTAAAATAAACTTAAATTTATTGGTAGCATCGAAAAAATTTAATTCTATTTCTTTTCAAAAGGCCTAGCATCAAAAAAAAGCTCAATCCTTTGAATCAAATTATCTTGAATAGTCAATAAAGCTGCTGTACGCGTTGTGATGGCTGGCTCAAAAAATTCAACATCATAAGCCATCATAACTTGATCTTCTAACCCGCATATGACACGCACATCATAATTCTTAAAAAAGTCCATAAACCCTTTAAGCATTTCACAATATTTTTCTTTTCCCTTAACTTCTGACAATGGTCCCAAAAATTCCACATCGGGGTGCAAATAAATCGCAATCTTTTCAAGATTCTTCTCGCGCATAGAGGTGCAATATTCTTTTGCAATCTCCACATTACTTTTAGCCATCATGATACCCTTTTTCTTTCAAATTGTGGAGGGCGTCAGATTTCAGGATTCGACATACTCATGTATGAAGAAATACACTCCGTGTGTCGCACCTTTATCTTCCTACCCACATTTTGAAATAATGTGGGTATATACCCTTTTATAAATTGTTCATACTTCATATTGGTTATAGTAAGCTATATCTAATATGTCAAGACGAAAAATTTGAGTTACCTAATTCTAATTTCATAAGCTAAAAACACGTCGATATGTTAGGATCTATCTATAAAAAACCAATCACGAGACACATATTTTATGACCAACGATAATATAAAAACTAAAAGAAGTTATAATACTGAATTACGAGAAGCCCAAGCGGTCCTTACGCGAAATCGCATTCTTGTTTCAGCTAGAAAACTATTTGAAGCTGAAGGATTTGAATGTGTAACAATTGAAAAATTAGCGCAAACGGCAGAAGTGTCAATGCCCACTATTTATGCTTTATTTAAATCCAAACGAGGCGTTCTTGGCGCATTAATGGATGAAGCTTTTCCTGCGCACCATGTTTTACACGCAGAAACTAAACAAGAAAAATCACCCAAAAAACGCCTTATGATCGCTGCCAAAATGGCGCGCCAAATGTATGATATCGAGCGTGCACAACTTCGCATTTTTCAAAGTGCCGCCGTTTTAGCACCCGAATTCAAACAGCTTGAAAAAGAAAGAGAAGAACGTCGCTATACAAGGCTAGAAGAATCGATTAAAACAATGACGAAAGAAAAATCTTTTAAAAAAGAACTCGATCCGTCTAAAGCACATGATATATTATGGGCTCTTACAGGGCGCGATTTGTATCGCATGCTTGTGATTGAACAACATTGGACATCAGAAGATTATGAAAGTTGGTTAGGCCAAATATTAATCAAAACACTCATTGATGACGATTATAATGAGCTCTAAAAATTATAACCTTAATGGTATGTGCATTCACAAATAACAAAAAATTATGTATATTGATTTTCTACATTTCAGAAATATTATGTATAGCCGATAGACTTGAGGAGTAGACAAGGAACAACGAACGAAGTGTATCCCTATATACATAAGTGAGGCGTAACGATGTATCCTTCCAACGTCTATTGACTATAACCCATAATCAAGGAAAACTATGCGACATTTTTTAAGCAAATCATTACGTACATTAGCTGATATTTTCGCTTATTTTTTTATTTTCATTCTTATTATTATCGGGTTTACCTTTCATTTTTTATCTCAAGAAGGCCCCCTTCGAAATGAATCTGTTGTTCTCATCGAACAAGGTGATGGCTTAAGTGAAATTGGTCAAAAACTTGTTCGTCAGCAAATTATCTCTTCTTCATTTTTATTTTCAGCTTTCACGCTTTTAAAAGGCAATGCCAAAAAATTACGTTATGGTGAATATGGATTCAAACCTCATATGAATCTTGACGAAATCATTGACCATTTGGCTTTTGGCCCCACCATTCGTCATAAATTTCTGGTGAAAGAGGGCGATACTGTCAGTGATATTCGGACAAGACTCGCCCAATTAACAAATCTGAAAGGTGATTTACCGTACCATACACCTGAAGGTGTTTTAATGCCTGAAACCTATTATTATGAATATGGCGATAAACGCGCATCACTTTTAAATCGAATGAACAAATCAATGCAAGAAACATTGGGTAATTTATGGCACAAACGTGCTCAAGACCTACCTTTTTCAACACCTTTAGAAGCGCTTATTTTAGCGTCTATCGTTGAAAAAGAAACACGACTCCCCGAGGAAAGACCACGTGTTGCAGCTGTCTTTATAAATCGTTTAAAACTAGGCATTCCGTTGCAAGCCGATCCAACTGTTAATTACGCCATTACAAAAGGCGAAACAATATTAGATAGACCTTTATCACGCAAAGATTTATCCTTCCCAAGCCCATACAACACCTATATGTCCAAAGGATTACCGCCCGGGCCCATTTGCAATCCTGGCAAAGATACGCTTGCTGCCGTTTTAAATCCCCAATCGACTAAAGAGCTTTATTTTGTTGTAAACGGCAAAGGCGGCCACGAATTCGCCGAGAGCCTTGAAAAACACAATAAAAATGTATCTAATTGGCGTAAGAATAAATAAGTATTTGATATTCCTAACTAATAATCTTTAATTTTTTCGATGTTAGACTATAGTCGATAGACTTGAGGAGTAAACAAGGAACAACGAGCGAAGTGTATCCTTATATACATGAGTGAGGCATGACGATGTATCCTTCCAATGTCTATCGACTATACTCTTATTCAGGTAAAATATAACCAAGCCCCAAGGTATGATCATTAGGATCAGTAAGAATCGCCTTATCAAGAATCATGTTTTTAAGATCAAAAACCATTAAATCAGGGTTTTCATTTTTGAGTCGTGCTGCATATGCTGCAAGAAAGGGTGTCGCCAAAGAAGTGCCCTCAATTTCTTCATTGTTTCTTACAAAATTGCCTTTTGTATAAACAAAATGATCACGTGATAAGAAATTTGAGTAATTGCTATAATCTTCCTTCTTACCATCAGTATCGCATGCACCCACAAAAAGTATATTT
>JAUYSY010000122.1 GCA_030696155.1 Alphaproteobacteria bacterium
ATAATAAAAAATAATTAATAATAGTTAATATTAATGTAAATAATTTAATATTAAAGTAATGATTACTTTTATATTGCAAATATGTGTAAGTTGTGCTACCATAATTTTATTGTTTTAATTTATGGAGTATTATTATGTATAAAAAGCTTATAGCACTAGCGTTATCAACTTCAATTTTATTTTCAAGCTCTTTGTTTGCTGGATATGATGATGAATATGAGCTTTCGCTTAAAGCGTCGAATGATTTTTTACAAATTCCAGCAGAATATTATGAGAACGAGAGTTCTACATTTTCACTTGATGCTGCTAGTGTTTTGTTAGAAGCACAACAGCATGATGCTAATTTTGCCCAATTTATGCTTGATTATGAACAGCAAGAATCGCCAAGTTCACAAAGCTTAGACGAACTCTTATCCTCTGGTCAAATTAAAGAGGTGGAAATTCAATCAAATTATCCTCAAAACAATATATCTACATTTTTTTTCAATACACCAGCACCCTTTTTAGCTGTACCACAATACAATTTTCATAACGTTACATTTGGCTTTCAAGCAACAACATCAGATGAAGATCTTCTTCATAAAATTTTATTCACTGATCAAATGGTGCTGGAAAATATTCAGCCTTATAGTTTTAGCACTACATTATCAAATCCAGTATTACAGAACTTTTTAAAACCTAGCTTAGCAATACAGAAAACCAAAAAAGAAAAAAAATTAGATATAAATTTAGAAGCACATTTAAAAGATGTTCTTTTAGATAGAAGTTCTTTACAAGGAAAATTAATTCAAACGCAAGAGCAAGAATATAATGATTTTTGTTCAAAATTTTCTTTTTCACTTACATCTTGTCAAGAAAATGCTATTAGTCAGATAAACCAAGAATTTATATCAGGCAAACCGATGAATCGCGTATTGGTTGGTTCAGTTGGTTTTGGTAAAACTGAAGTTGCCATAAGAACTGCTTATAAAGTTGCAAAATCAGGTCATCAGGTTGTCATTCTGGCGCCGCTTAGAACACTTGCTGAACAACATTATAAAACGTTCTCTGAACGATTCGAAGGAACCGGTATTAATGTCGCTTACATACCTAGTGGATATAAACAAAAAGGTATGCTCAATGATATTTCATTAGGAAAAGCTCAAATCATTATTGGTACGCATGCAGTTTTTTCAGATGCAATAAAATATAAAGATATTGGTTATATTATTATTGATGAAGAGCATAAATTAGGCGTAAAACAAAAAGAGAAATTACGTCAGCATTTTACAAATGCGCATGTCTTGTGGATGTCTGCGACGCTTATTCCTAGAACGTTAGAATTGGTTAATAAGGGTTTAATGAGTTCTTCACACCTTACAACACCGCCTGTCGGACGTTTGGCCATTGTTTCAAATTTCATGAATTTTGTTGAAGATGAAATCAGGCCTATCCTTGATTTCGAACTCAATCGTCAAGGACAAGTTTACATCATTGTGCCTAAAGTATGTAATATTCAAGGAACGTTGGATTTAATTCAGCAACTTTATGCTGATCGTAAAGTTGCTATGGTTCATGGCGAAATGTCAAAAAACGACATTTCATCAAATCTTGAGGATTTTAAAACACAACAAATTGATATTCTTATTGCAACAACTGTCATTGAAGTTGGGATAGACGTGCCAAATGCGAACACAATGATTATTTGTGATCCTAAATGTTTCGGCATGGCACAATTATCACAATTACGTGGTCGTGTAGGACGCTCACCTGTTCAAGCTTATTGTTATGTTGGCTTAAACCCTGATGATGAAATAGATAATCCAAGCACATTAGCGCGACTAAACGCTTTTGTTGAAAACTCAAATCTCGGAGATGATATGAAGCTTGCAGAATTGGATCTTAAATTTCGAGGTGCAGGTGATTTGACATCCGATAGACAAAAAGGTCAAGGCGGTGGTTGGAGAAATTAGTTCGTTTAACCGGTTTGAACATTGATCTTTTTTAATAAAAAGCCTTTTAATTTTGTTGCGAAATAAAATTGAAGGGCTTTCTTGTATTTGAGTATTTTTTCTTGGATCAAAATTTCTCCCCATACTTTTATTTTTTGAGGGGGATATCCAGAAAAAAAGGACGTTGGTTTCATTCTATACAATGGCCATGTTGTTCAGTCGTTCAAACTAATCAATCATCATAATGTCCTAAGCATTGAAAAATTTCGATATCGCTATTGTCTAAGATTTTATAAATAAGTCTATCTTTTCGTGTGATTTTTCTGGAAAATAACTTATTGTTTTTCAACGCTTCAGGTTTTCCACGATTGCCACCTTCTTTTATATCACGAATGAGTCCTGATATTTTATTTTTTAAAGCTGGAGAATGCTTTCTCCAATCCTCTTCAGCATTTTTGTTCCAAATAATTTTAGAAGATTTTTCTAAAATATTTTGTTTATGGGCGAGCATAAAATCCATATCTTTTTGTTCTATCTTTCCACGAAGAAGATTTTTGAATTTTTGTGCAGTCTTTTTTTGTTCTTTCTTTTTTTGCTCTTTTTTGAATGCTTTAAGTTTTAGACGTTGATCGATTGATAATGGCGCTAAAGAAGATTCTCCTGTTTCAAATTCATGTGGCTCCTCTTCATGTTTATATGGCACTTCTTCGGAATCATTCTCGCTTTGATCGCTAGAGCTAGATTCATCCACTAATATATCATTCTCATTTGTATGATTTTTAGCTTTTAGGAAATTATTTTCGTGACGTTGAATTTCATTTTGAAGTTCTGTGCAATAAATATCTGCATTTTCAACGCCCTGAAGTGCTGCAATTTCCATGAGTTTATAGGCCTCACGCTTTGTCTCTATTGATGTTATTTCTTTGTTTAGCAACATGGATATTGCGAGGTTAAATTTAGCATAAGGCTCATCAGAAAGTTTGAAAAGTTCAATGAGTGCTTTATTTTTTTGGTCAGGCGATGTTATCAGATTTCCCCTTAAATCTGTTTTTATTTGGTCATTGATAAGAAGATCCGAAATATGACATAACGATTTAGAAGAATTAGACTTTCTAAATAAATCTGCTGCAACTTCGTAACGATTCTCTTCTAAAAATGAATTTCTGTTCAAATCTTTATGTATTAATTTTTTTGCAATAAGCACAGCTAGATTATGATATGCACTATCAATAGCTGACATCCTTAATAAATTAGCAGCTTCTTCATTTTCTTGACCGGGCTCTATATCTTTATTTTCTAAATCTTTCATAATCAGTTTTTCAGAAATCAATTCTGCAAGATTGAATAAAGCCTCAGGTGTTTTGCTTTCTCGGAAAAGCTGTGCTGCGATTTCAAATCGAAGATGTTCCTCAAATTCATTGCCCAAAAAATCTTTATTTATTTTATTTTTAAGTATTAAAGATCCTAATAATGCTTTTGAATTGGGCGTTTGGGCCTGTCTGAATAGGTTTGCTGCAAATTCGTTTCGCATGTCAGACGGAATAATTTGTCCTTCTGCATCTATTGGACTTTCAGCATTTAAAATAAATAATCCAAGTGCATTTTTAACGTCGGGTTCCTTTTGATGTTTCCATAATAATTGGGCTGCAATCTGATATCTTTCTTCTGGGGCAATTTTTAGGCCATCACGATTAAAGAGAATTTCTTTTTTTGAAATACCTATAGCAAGGTAATGCAACATATCGAGTGTTTCAGCATTCCACAAAAGAATAGAAGCTGCTTTGTTACGATTCTTTTTTTTGATTAATTTATTATTTTCGTCATAATTGCATTTTTTTTCAAAAATAAGGTACCCTAAATAAGATAGTGCTTTAGTTGATTTTGAAAGTCGAAAGCAATAAGTTGCCTCTTGATATGCCTCATAATCCCAAAATAGGCGTCCTGTTCTATCAAGACACATTTGTGTAATCCTTTGACTGAGTGCTTGCGCTTCAGCAGCTTTCAATTTTTGAGTGTTCCACTCAATAAGATTAATCCAAAAAGCTGTTAATTTTTGGTCGCGTGGAAAATTCTTACAAAAAATATTTTGAAAAATAAGAACAAAATCATGTCTTACGTAATCAATTAAAAAAGAATGTTTGTGATGTAATCCTAATATTTCATTTTTTAATTCATTGTAAAAAAATTTTCTTGTTTGACAAAAATTATTTTTTTCTACGATTTGATTGAGTTTTTTTAAAATGTTTTCTGATTTATTCAATCCAACTTCTATAGTATCACTTTGTATTATGTAGTATAAAAAGGAAAGCATGTACCAGGAAAAGGATTGATTTTCTTGTTCATTTTCTTCATTTATAAAACCAAGCCAATACATAGAAGATGGGCATCCGTTTGCAGCACCATCTTTAAAAAGATTTTCAGCTTCTTCATTGTTTTTTTGTAAACGTGACGTAATTGCTTTTTTCAGTCTTGCGGCATTTTGATCTTCAATTTTTTTAATTTCTATTTTTGCTTTTTTGTCGTTTTTTGCTTTTAGCTTTATATATTCTTTTAATTTTTCAAAACCAAAGGCACTTGTATCGAAAAGTACTGGGCTTTGTGAAGAACTACCAATATCATTTGATGCTTCGTCGTCATAAAGCACGGAAAAGGCAAGAAATGCGTTAGGGAAAAATAAGCAGAGAATGATAACAAAAAGAAGCTTTTTAATCATAAGTTGATCCTATTTAATTTAAATTTGATAAAAATTAATTAAAAAACAACCAAAAGTCAATATAATTATTTTTAGCTTATGATGTGTTTTAATAATTATATTAATTTTTCTTAACTTTTTAAAATTATGCTTAATTGTGATACTGATAAGCATTCTAAAAAGATCTTTAATGAAATTGACAATAAATTTAAAGGCCTTTCTTGCAACTTTTGGTAGAAATTCTGTATACTGTATATTCGGCAATATATCAAAGGATGGATAAGATGACTTTATTGGCCAAAATGGAATTTCCTTCTCTTACATCTGATCACGATACAATTTTAGCGCCTTACGCCATCCATGCGATTCAAAGCCGAGGTCGCAATTATCCAGAAACGCCATGTCCTTTAAGATCACATTATCAACGTGATCGTGAACGTATTATTCATTCAGTTGCTTTTCGACGTTTAAAACATAAAACTCAAGTATTTGTAAGTCATGAGGGTGATCATTATCGTACAAGACTTACCCATTCACTGGAAGTAGCCCAAAACGCACGAACGCTCGCACGGCTTTTGAAACTGAATGAAGATTTAGCAGAAGCATTAGCGCTCGCGCATGATTTAGGCCATTCCCCTTTTGGTCATGCTGGCGAAGCGGCTCTTCATGAAGTTTATGCACCTTTTGGCGGCTTCAATCATAATGACCAAACTTTTCGCGTCCTTACAATGCTTGAAAAACGCTATGCTGAATTTGACGGCTTAAATCTAAGTTGGGAAACTTTAGAGGGTGTCGTTAAACATAATGGGCCTATTATTGGCAACATCCCAAAAACTATCGAACAATATAATAAAAATTATGATTTAGCATTGCATACTTTTCCTAGTGCCGAAGCACAGATTGCTGCTTTAGCTGATGATATAGCCTATCATTGTCATGATATTGATGATGGTTTGAAAGCTGGTCTTTTCAGCATTGCTGATATCAAAGAAATACCATTGATTGGTGATATTTTTAAAGAAAAAGAACATAAATATCCAAATCTTGATACATCTCGTCTTATTTATGAATGTGTGCGTCAATTATCTCAAATTTTAATACGTGATGCCTATACAGAAACACGTCAACGACTAACAAAATCCGGTGTGCGTAATATTGACGATATACGTAATTTAGATCATCCAATTGCTGGTTTTTCAAATCATCTTGGAGATTTTGAAGTTAAAATTCGTAAATTCATGCATGAATCTATGTATAATCATTATAAAGTTCTAAGACGTTGGGTAAAAGGTAAAGAAATATTGCAAGATTTATTTAAACTTTTCCTTGAGCAGCCCAAATGCTTACCAACAGAGTGGTACCACAAAACAAAAGGTCCTAAAGAACCAGAAACAGCCCGTATTGTTGTTGATTATATTGCAGGGATGACTGATCGTTATGCGATAGAGGAGCATCAGCGCATCTACAATCTATACCACCCCTCTTAAATTACCCAAATTATGGACAAATTCGTCGTCAGCTCTGCACTTCCGGTACTTATGTACAAAGGGGTACACTCCGTTCCGGTTCTCGAGCTTTCTAGACTTTGCCTCATAATTTGGATAGTTTGAATTAATGTCTAGGAAATTACAAATACAAGAATCTTTCGATGCAATTCTAAAAAATGACTTAACATCTTGTTTTGAAAAAGAAATCACAAAAATTTTTCAACCTAAAGATCCTGCTTTAGGGGATGTTTTTATTCACTTAACAAATATATCACCTCAGCAGCTTAAAAAATTATCATTATTATCGTGGGTCTCATCCTATGTCTATGATGAAAAAGGATTTTTAAACATCCGTATAAAAGATGATGTTTTATTAAGGATGCTGAATGAACCTTGTATGTTTCAACTTAAAGATTATGCAGCACGTGAAATCGATGATTTTGATATTCAATATTGTTATGCACGTTGCTGTTCTATTTTTAAAGAAGCAATTTCAATTAGATGTATTCCCCCTTATCAAATTTTAACATTAACCAACCTTATGCCCATTATGCGTTTTTTATTGATTCATTTATTTCTCGATCAATCGACATTACTTGAAAATCATAATGAAATTAAAAAAGCGCTTAAAAAAATTTCCTTCATATTCAACATAGCTTGGCAGCAAAATACAGGTACAAGATTGCGCTTTATCGATGAACGTGATATGACAAAAACGAATTTAAATTTAGCTATTCTGACGATCGTTAAGATAACAATCGATCATCATCTTGCAAGAATAGGCATGAAGGTATTGGACGAGTTAAATATATGACTAAAAATCGTGATCTTAATGACAATGTTCTTTTTGCTGATCTTAATTTTAGAACACCTACGTCTAAGCCTCCAAAACCAACAAAACCGCCTAAAAAACGCAAATCACGTTTTCGTTGGTTGTTTTTAATTATTATTTGTGGTGCTTTATTTGGTGGTGCAATAACCATGGGTTGGTATTCCTACATGCGTGGTTATGACACAGCAAGTGATGAATTTGCGCCTCATATTGCAGCCGACGATGCGCCTATCAAAATGAAGCCTGACGAACCAGGTGGCATGAAAATACCTCATCAAAACAGACATGTATACGATATGGTGACATCACCTGAAAATCGAGAGCGTAAAGTAGAGCATTTGCTTCCACCACCTGAAGTGCCTTTATTGGCTCAATCTATAGAAGAACCAGTTGAAGACAATGCATCCCAAAATCTTGAGCAATTAAGGGAAGAAGCAAATGCTGCAGAACGCAACATTGAAAGCATTGTTAAAACGCAGCCTATTCAAGAAGTGCCACAACAGCCTGAAATAATACCAGACGAAAAACCTGAAATTGAAGCACCTATTATTGCTGAAAAGAAAAGTTTTGACGATAAGCTTGCTGAACTTATCCCGCAAGAAAAACCTATAATTGCTGAACCAAAAGAAGTCATTATAGAAAAAAAAGAAATAGTACAAGCTGCACCTGTAATAGTTCCTGATGTAAAAATAGCGCCCAAAAATACTCAAACAACTTCAGCAAATATTCGCTTACAATTAGGTGCCGTTAAAACGGCGCAAGAAGCGCAAAAAGAAATCGGACGCCTCAGAAAAGCATATCCTGACATTTTTAAAAATTGTGATCTCATTGCTAAAAATGTAGATTTAGGCCCAAAAGGAATTTTTTATCGGATTCAAACAACAGGCATGCCTCAAGCTGAAGCTGAAAAAATAAACGAGATGCTTAAAAAATTAAAGCAAGCTTGTTTTATAGTGAAGCCATGAACGCGATTCGTCCTGTCATTTTTGGATGTTTGGGCACTGAATTAACGCAAGACGAATTTGCTTTTTTTAAAGAATGTAATCCCTTTGGCTTTATTTTATTTAAGCGAAATTGTGAAGATCCACTTCAACTTGCCTGTCTTATTGAGCACTTAAAAGAAACAGTCTTGCGCGATGATTTGCCTATTTTAATTGATCAAGAAGGCGGCCGCGTTGCGCGTTTGAAAGGCGCTGAATGGCCTGATTTTCCACCCCAATATCAATTTGGGCAAAAATGGGCAGAAACGCCTATAATTGCTTACGAACAAGCATTTGAAAATGCGTATAAAATTGGCGTTATGCTGAAAGAATTAGGTATTAATGTAAATTGTTCCCCTCTTTTGGATGTTTTAACAGAATATACGCATAAAGCTATTGGGGATCGTGCTTTTTCAACTGATCCTGAAATTGTTTTTGAATTAGGCAAAGCTTATATTGAAGGCTATTTAAAAGCAGGCATTAAACCTGTTATTAAACATTTACCAGGGCATGGGCGCGCAACTTTTGATAGTCATGAAGATTTACCTGTTGTTTCGGCAAGTTTAAATGACCTTAGATCAACTGATTTTTTACCTTTCCAAAAAATTTCTAAACTTTATCCTGATATTTGGGGTATGAGTGCCCATATTGTTTATGAAACAATCGATGCAGATAATCCCGCTACCCAATCGATTGATGTAATTCAAAAAATTATCCGCGAAGAAATTGGTTTTAAAGGTCTTTTATTAACGGATGATCTTTCGATGAAAGCATTAAAAGGTAATTTTAAAACACGTACACAAAAAGCGTTAGAAGCTGGTTGCGATGTTGTCTTACATTGCAATGGGGATATGAATGAAATGAAAGAAATAGAAAGTTTTTTTGAGAATTGACTTATTTTTTTTCTAAGAAATAAAATGAGGGCATCTAACCCTCATTTTCCGTGTTACTTATTTCTCAATCGAAATATCTTTGCCATAAATAAGTCCCATTAAATTGGGTTTATAGCCTTTTACATAAGGTTTGATAAGTTGTGGAAGTGTAAAATTATAAAGTGGCATCATTGCATGTGTATCAACCAATGTTTTTTCAGCTGCATGGTGTAAATCCATTCTTTTTTCCATATCGGG
>JAUYSY010000133.1 GCA_030696155.1 Alphaproteobacteria bacterium
TCATACGTTGTCAATACGCGCGATAATATTATTAATTGATAAAGTTAATGATGCAATAGGTGAACTATTGTCATAAAGCGTAAAATGATAAAAATTATTTTTATTGTTCAATGCCTTATAGCGCACTTGTTTATATAAACCTGTTTGTTCAAAGTTTGACTCAAAAGCTTCACTTAAAGGTGTTATCCAATCATTTAAATTATCATTCATATTTATAATTAAATGATTATTTTGACAAATATCATCATCGTGATTTAAAACAATAAACATTGGTGTTGTTTTTGAATCCAATTTAAAAGACATTTGATTTAATGTGGATTCTAAATTTTTATCCATAATATATTGTGAAATCGTAACAATCCATTTTATATTTTGGTTTTGAGCAAAATTCGTACATTCGGTTAAAATTTTTTTAAATGTTGGTATGTTTTTGCGTAATGTAAATGGGTTTAAATATTCAGAACGTAATCCTGTTATATAGAAACTTGCATGATCTTCAAAATCTAAACATTCACGGCTGATTGCTCTGTAGAAAAAATCTTCTGATTGATAGAATAATTGAATGAGATCATTAAGCATTTTGGTAGCCATACTTATAGAAGGTTATACCGAATGTATTCGAATCATAGCTTAGGGTAAGTCAATAAGCAAATTTAAAATTAATAGATAGATATGTTTAAAGATGGGTGTAGAGAATTCATACTTCTTGTTGTTTTTTTGTACACAACAGGTTAGAATGCCTCAAACCTTTAGAATATGTGGTCTTTGTAATGGAATTTGGTCAAGTCTTATTTAATATTTCAATTTGGGCAATTCCTGTTTTAATTGCAATTACCTTTCATGAGGCAGCGCATGGTTATGTAGCGCTTATGTTTGGTGATGATACAGCTAAAAAAGAAGGTCGCTTAAGCCTTAATCCCATTAAACACATTGATCCTATTGGCACAATTTTATTACCAGGGATGTTGTTGCTTTTAAAGGCGCCTTTTGTGTTTGGCTATGCAAAGCCTGTACCTGTTGATTTTCGTAAATTGAAATCTCCTAAACGGGACATGATTTTTGTGGCGGCTGCGGGACCGCTCATGAACATATTATTGGCGGTTATTTCAGCGCTTTTATTTCATGTGATTACTTTTTTACCTGCAAGTGCGATGCAATGGGCAGCACACAACCTAGCAAATTCGATACAAATCAATATCTTATTAGCGATTTTTAATCTATTACCTATACCCCCTTTGGATGGTGGTCGTATATTGGTTGGACTTTTGCCTATGCCTTTGGCGCGTCCTTTGGCACGTGTTGAGCCTTATGGATTTTTAATTTTGTTGGGTTTAATTATGATTCCGCCAATGCTCGGGATCAATTTGTTTTCGAAAATTTTAGCAGGACCGCTTCATTTTATAACAAAATTGATAGCGCCTTTAGCTGGATGAATGAGCTGGATAAAGAAAGAGAGTTAAAATGTCGATCGGAATTTGGCAATTAGTATTAATATTCGGGATCGTTATGTTGCTTTTTGGGGCAGGGCGTTTGCCACGCATCATGGGTGATTTAGCGCGCGGCATTAAAAGTTTTAAGTCGGAGTTGGATAAGACACCTGAAGAGGCAGATAAAGCAAAGCTAGACAAAAAGAAAGACTAGCCTGCTCACCCTATGGGCAAATTCGTCGTTAGGCTTGCGCATTCCGGTACTCATGTACTTTAGTACACTCCGTGCCGGTTCTCAGCCTTCCTAGACTTTGCCACATAATCTGAGCAGTTATTTCTAAAAAACTAACTGAATGACTGAAAGAATAAGTATACCTATTTTAGGGCTAGATTTTAGTAAGAATGCTCGGTACACTTTGGTGAAATTGGATAATAGAGGTATTAAATGGCAGGCAGTGTTAATAAAGTAATTTTAGTGGGTAATGTTGGACGCGATCCAGAAATTCGCCATTCTCAAGATGGTCAAAAAATTGTTAATTTTAGTTTAGCAACATCCGAATCATGGAAAGATAAAGCGACAGGCGAACGTCAAGATCGTACAGAATGGCATCGTGTTGTTGTATTTAATCCAAACCTAGCTGATGTTATTGAAAAATATGTCAAAAAGGGCTCAAAACTTTATGTTGAAGGTCAAATCCAAAGCCGTAAATGGACAGATCAAGCAGGCGTTGAAAAATTAACAACTGAAATTGTATTAAGCCGTTTTAAAGGCGAGCTGACTTTGTTGGATTCTCGCTCTGATATGGATCATGGATCTTCCGTTTCTTATGGTGGTGGATCATCAAGTGCTGCAAT
>JAUYSY010000134.1 GCA_030696155.1 Alphaproteobacteria bacterium
AACCGACCTTTTAGGTCTGTCCTGAAATACAAAGTCTTCTGCCATTATCATGACTAATTTCACTCAATCATGCTAGATTTTTAAGATACAATCCTGAATCTGCGTATGAAGCTTCGCTTCAACGCGTTCAGGAAAACAAAGTCAACATATTGTTTTAAAGCAATAATTAACATCAGGCACTCTCGCAATGACGAAGTTTTGTTTATTTTTCAGCAGGTTGTAAAACTTTTTTATGAAATGTCAACGGCCCTAATATTTTTATCAATTTTGTTTTGTCCTCTATCCGTGCTAGTCTTTTGTTTATCAGAAGATAAATAAGAATGGTCCCATGAAAAAAATTCTTCCTTTTATTAAAATTATTGCTATCGTTTTTGTGTGTGCTGCAATTGTTTTTTATCTTTTAAAACCATCGATTCAAGTATTTGGTTTTCCTCTTTTCGATATTCCTCTTAAATTATCGCTTATTATTATTGGTGGCATCCTTTTTGTTCGTATTGTATTGGATCTTTTTAAGGGCAATTTTGGCGCCGATTTGCTCGCAGCCTTAGCGCTTATAACATCCTTTTTGATGCACGAATATCTTGCGGGCTCAATCATTGTGTTAATGCTTTTGGGTGGTGAATTTTTAGAGGAATATGCCAAACGAAAAGCGTCTAATGTGTTGAAAGCATTATCCAATCGGATGCCGAATATAGCACATATTAAAATTGATGAACATATTGAAGAGCATCCTATCAATCATATTAAAATTGGCGATAAAGTCGTTATTTTTCCGCATGAAACCTGTCCTGTGGATGGTATCGTCATTGATGGCCACGGATCGATGGACGAGTCATATTTAACGGGGGAGCCTTATCGTGTGTCGAAGGCGCCAGGATCGAATGTGTTGTCCGGTGCTGTGAATGGGGAAGCTGTTATTACAATTCAGGCAGAGCGTTTGCCTAAAGATTCCAGATACGCAACGATTATGAAAGTGATGCAGGACGCTGAAGAAAAAAGACCGCATATGAGGCGGGTAGGCGATAAAATAGGCGCGTTTTATGCGCCAATTGCATTGTTGGTGGCTGTTCTCGCCTGGGTTTTGTCGGGTGATCCTACGCGTTTTCTAACAGTGCTTGTTATTGCAACACCTTGTCCATTATTGATAGGTATACCTATTGCCATTATAAGCGCTATTTCAATTGCCGCACGTAAAGGTATTATTATTAAAGATCCAGGCGTGCTGGAAAATTTGCCACTATGTAGAACGGCTATTTTTGATAAAACAGGAACATTGACTTATGGGCGGCCAGAGGTCCAAAATATTATTGCTTTCAATGATTTTACGCCCCATAAAATTATTCAGGTGGCAGCAAGTTTAGAGCGTTATTCGAAACATCCATTAGCGAGCGCTATTTTACGTAAAGCAAAAGATGAAAAGTTAGCCTTACGTGAAGCGCAAGAAGTTTCAGAAAAACCTGGATCGGGTCTTAAAGGAAAAATTGGGGATGATTTTATTTGGGTAACCAATCGCCAAAAATTGATAGCGCGTTTCCCTGATGAAGCCCAATTTTTACCTGCGCAAACATTGGGCTTGGAATGTATTTTGCTTGTCAATGATAAGGTTGCAGGCATATTTCAATTGCGTGATAAGCCACGGGCTGATGGTCACGCTTTTATTGAGCATTTGGGACCAGCGCATCTATTTGATAAAATTATGCTTGTGTCAGGCGATCGAGAATCTGAAGTGAAGTATTTAGCAGAGCAATTAGGCATTACAGAAGTTTTTGCGTCTCAATCGCCTGAAGAAAAATTACATATTGTTGAAGACGAAGTTAAAAAAGCGCCAACATTGTTTATGGGAGATGGGATCAATGATGCGCCTGCTTTAGCTGTGGCAACAGTAGGTCTTGCTTTTGGGCAGCAAAGTGCCGTGACAGGGGAGGCGGCCGGTGCTGTTATTCTTGAAAACACATTGATTAAAGTTGATGAATTATTGCATTTAAGTATAGATTTGCGCAAAATTGTTTTGCAGACAGCGATCGGTGGTATGGTGCTGAGTTTGATCGGTGTTGGGTTTGCAGCTTTTGGCTTTTTGACACCCGTTTGGGGCGCAATTATTCAAGAAATTATTGATGTATTGGCTATTTTAAATGCATTAAGACTTATTTGGAAAAGTAATATTAAAACAGATGTAAATGAATATATTTAGTTTTACTAACTTAATGATTATATACCCAAATAATCTGAAACTACCGTTTTTGGTCGATGACCTTTGGTCGCTTTTTGAACCAAAAATTTCTAACGTAAACCAATTACATGTCGTAATTTTTAGCATCAAAAATCACCTCAAATCTCATGTCTAAAATTCGGCATTTCCAAAGTATCAGGGTATATATAATTGTTTTTAGTCAATCTTATTGACCTTTTTTAATTTTAATTTATATTAATTGATATTATATTTTTTAAGATTAGGTTTTTTATGTTTAAAATAAAGATGTATTTTTTATTGTGCTGTTTTTTTATGCCTTTAAATGTATTTTGTTCGAGTTTTGAAGAGCAAAAGAATTTTATCGATGCACAGCTTGAAACCAATCTTCACGATCAAATTGAACAAATATATAATTACACAATCGAATGTGTTGATAAAAAGGGAGGCATATACGCAGAAGCTCAAGAAGTTATAAAGACTAAAGATGCAACTAAAATAGATTATTCGCGCCGTTTTCTAATTATTTTAGGGGGGCTTTACGCGCTTGAAAAATTGCGTCAAATCGAAAACCCAACACATGAAACGATTTATAATATGGGTGAGGTGTCTGCAGCTTTGCTTTCGTCAGAATTATTTTCTAAAAAATTTAAATACGATTTAAATCCTACCCATGAAGTGTATAAAGCTTCCTTAAGACAGATTGAAGATTTATTAGAATATAGTTTGCTGTTAGAGTGCGACTACAATTTTTTGGAATCAGACGATGATTTGGAATGGATTGCAGAAAAAAAGAAAAAGGCTGAGAGTAGATTAAATGTTAAATGTAAAGCGGCATTAACGTGTAGATATTTTAGACCTATGATGATGATGGGTAAAAATTCAATTTTTCAGCTTGAAACTTATTTATACGCATTAAGTAAGGGATGCGTTCTTTACGGATTGTCAGATGAAGAAACTATTGCACATGGGGGATTGTTTAAAGCATCAATTGAGATTTATATTCACGATCAGTCACATTATGCAGGGCTTTTAGCTGATCGTGGTAAATGTACTGAAGAGGTTTATAAAAAATCGGCTGATTGTATTGTCAATATAGCGTCAATTTTTTATAAATTCATATGCATTGATAAAATATTTGGTTCTTCAGGAAAAGATTATAATAGAGCATTATTGGCTTCATTTTACTTACTTCATGAAAATATTATTGAATTTATGCCTTCGCGTTACACAAATTCGTTAAGTTATTCTATATTGAGTTTAGAAATGAAAATGATTCAAACGTTTGAAGCATTTTTAAATATTTCTATGATTGAGTTTGATATTTCGTCAGATAAGGCTCAATTATCTTCAGATTTTGATATTAAATTGGCCAGTGATTTTCCTTCTGAGCTTGTGCGTGTATTTCCTGAGCTGGAGCATGAGATATATGGGAAAGAAGATAGAGATAGAAGTCTTTTTTATGATGCAAAAAGAACATTAAGATATCATTTATCTAATATTACATGGTTTACTAAATTTATTGGGTATAGATTATGAAATGTAATTAATTTTTTATAATTAAAACAATTTAATAGTTAGTTGTTACTTTTGTTTGTAAAATTAATGTTTACTTTTTTTTGTTAAACATTGTAGTATGATTTAGTTTTTTAAAATTTAAAGAGGTTTAATATGAGAGTGTTAGTTTTATTATCGATTCTGTTTTTTTCTATTCAAAGCAATAGCGATGCTGTTTTGTATAATTCATCGGATATATCAAAGCAATTTGAATTGCGGACAACGCCAAATTACGTTTTATTTGATAATGAACAAAAACAAGAAGGTTTTTTTAACGAATCTCAAAGTTTCATGACAGATGAAAACTTAAGTGAATTAAAAGAAAAAATTCATCATGGATTGTTTAGGGCAAGTGAATATCCAAATATTTGTGATGGTTCTGTAACAATATTGTACAATCTTGATGGAAAAAATTATAAAAAAGATATTAATCTTGGAAAAAGATTTATAAGTGGTGGTCACTTTTTTGATAAGGGTGATTTAACCTTTCAAAAAGATAATTCTTATTTAACAGCGTTTGATTTGATAGAGAGTCTTTATAGCAAAAAGGAATCTAAATATATTAAATTGTTCGAAGAAAAGAAGGGTCTTGAATTAGGTATATATCTTGAAGATAAGATAGATAAATGTATTGCGGGTGGTGCTTGGAGAGCAAATTGTACGCATTCGGAAGCGTTGTTTTTTCTACAATTAAAACAAAACCTTAATGTTTTTTTTAAAGCCTTAAAACATAAAATTACGATCACTGGATGTGTTATTAATATTTCAAGTTATTTTGATCCTTGTTACAAATGTTTATGTTTAACGCAAGGATTTCAATGGAATTTAAAACATTTTATGCAAGCATTAAAAAATCCGCATCTTGAAATATCAGATGATTTTGGAACGTTGTGTTTTATTTATGGCCAAAAAGAGACGGCACATGCAGTAGTGTATGGTAAAGGTTTTGGTGGAATACATGAACCCGTTGTTTTTGAGCTGGGACAGCATAAATTTATTCAAATTATATCGCCTGAGCGTTTTTTTGGGGATGCGCAAGCAGATGATCTTGTGATTGAAAAATAAGAGTTTTATTGAAAATTTATATTTTCTTCTAATTCAGCAAAGGCAATCCTAAGATTGCCTTTATTTTTAATTTTCTATTTCACTTGATAGCTAACGTAATTTTGACGTTCTTTAGGCAATAGGCTTCTTGGATTCCACTTATTGTCGATGGTTAATTTTGTGGGACCTGTTTCAGCAATCGAACGCCAAGAAACAAACTTGAAGTTTGAATTACCTGTTTTGTTGGAAATGCTATCATGAGCAATAAAGGCACCATCGGGGAAAAGTGGTCCAAGATTTGCGCTTGTGACATCAATGCCGTCCGTTAATTCAGTACCATCTATTTTGCCATTGGAAACGATTTTGAAGGTTTTAACATAGTCATTGTTTTCGCCTCTATTATAGACAACATATTCTGAACTACCTTGGCTAGAGGCTAATAAATAGCCTTTGCCGTCTTGTGTATAGTAAATTGATAGACCTTCAAGATCGGGCTGAGAAATATGATCGCCACCAACTTTGTCAATAAGACGTGTACCTTTGGTTAAAGGATCAAGTGACATTTTCCAAATACCAACTTTTTCTTCGCCTATGTAAAAGTGACCGTATTCATCGTCAACAGTACAACCTTCAACTTGAGTGTTAAATTTTGCTTTGCGGACAAGTTTTGCATCAATTTTATGATCTGGGGTTGCGAATAATTCATATTGCTCGACATGACCTTCGCGCGAATTTACAAAAGCATAATATTTATCATTCGCTTTATCATAACCCAGACAATAACCATAGACTTCAATGCCTGTTTTAATCGGACGTGCAGCAACATTAATGAGGTTGTTGTTTTTCTGATCAACAGCGTAGATAGAAAGCGTGTTATCCATTTGATTGCTAGATGAAACGATATCAACAATGCGATCACCTAGATTGAAACCATAACGAATATCAACGTTGTTTTGAGATCCAATTTCTAAGAATTTAAGATTTTTGCCTCTTAAATCATAAATATTGAGACCACCTGTTTCTTCGCGGCCAATCTTTTTATCAAAACTATGACGTAATTTATTACTTCCCACAATAAAGCTTTTGGCGGGTTCCGTTGGATGTATCCAAAAAGCAATATCATCCACATGATCTTTGGGGCGACCTACATCAACAGAAAAATCTGTTTCAGTATTGGGGCAAACAAGGCTGGGAAGATTTGTTTCGTAGATTTGCCCTTTTTCATCAGAACTTAACAGGATCATAGGGGCATTTTGATTAAAGGCTTCTTTGGCTCGCGCGACTTCAAATGGTATTTGCGTACGTGATAATGATACGCCATTACGTGCTGGTTCAGGAATGAGGGGGCTTGCACCAACATATTGTGGTGTCAAATTTTGGGATGTGAATTGTCCAAAAAATAGGTAAGAGGGGTCAGACACAAGATATAAAGAAGGATTACGTGTTACGTCGCCTTCTTTGGGTAAATTTGCATAAGGTTCGCTTACCCATTTGCCATTTGTAAGTCTTTTAGCATAAGCGAATGCTTTTGTTCTATTTTTTTCATAGTTTTTACCAGTTTCAACTATTTTTTTGGTGCCAACATACACAATGCCTTCATTGTTAGAAACAAGGTGTAGGCAATTACAATGTTGATCATTCTCGCCTACTGGAACAGATTCGGCTTTGTTCCAAATATTGATGGGTTTGTTTTGAGCATGTTGTCGAAAAAAAACACCATTTTCTGATGAATATAATATCCCAATGTTTTCTTTATGTTTCGAAATCCCATTAAGGAATAAAGCTTTTTCAGTTGTGGCACTTACTTGAAAAGGATCAGACCAATTTTTACCTGCAGATTTTGTCCGCGTGAATATTTTTCCATCCGATAAATAAGCAATCCAGATATTGCCTGCCACGTCAGTTTCAATCAATGAGGTATTGCTAGGTGTGGTAATCTCAATTTTTTCTTTTTGGGAAACAGCATATTGATTGTTGTTTTTATTGTAGGTTAATTGAAGGTAGGTCAATTCTTGGTTGTTTGGAAAAATAGCTTCAATGGTTTGAGATGTTGTCGCGATATCGGCAATCCCTTTAAGGTCTGCAAGCTCCTTATTGATATTGCTTGCTTGTTGCCAACCATTATTTGTACGTTCCCAAAGGGTTTGACCGTCTTTATGAGGGAAAATACCCCACCATTTGTCCTCAGCAAAAAAAAGTTGTGATTGAGGTGTCGATCGTGCAGGGAAGGGTGATTCTACCTGAAAAACTGGTTTTGAATAAGCATTAACATCTTGATAAAAAACAAAAGATATAATTAAAAAAGCAAAAGATCTTAAAAAATGATGCTTTATCATAGACGTTCCTCCCTATTTTATTTTTTGTTTATTGTACAGAAAAAACAAAAAGTAAAAAGATAGGGATGTTGTCTTAAAATTTACGGACTCAATTAATTTTTTCAATGGCATGTTTTTATGTTGTACGAAAAAAACCAGTATTTTTTACGGGGTTTTTTTTAATAAAAAATCGATTATAAGATTTTATCGTAAAAAATTAAATAGGAACTTATGATGAAAAAAATAGGAATTTATTGTATGAGCAAAAATAGTAAAATATTTTGCTTATTATTTTTATTGATTGTACTACCAAAATTTGTTTTTGCTGTATCGCTGTATGATGATTGTGCTTTTATGAAGTATGAAGATATTATTAATATTCAAAAAGATGGAAATTTATTAAAATATGGTGCAACGTCTTATTATCAATTAATGATCCCTGATGCTGTTCAACAATTTTTGAATAAGAAAATTTATATTGATGAAGGTAAAAAAACTGATAAAGGCTATGTTTTTGTTGTATATAAAAATTGGAACATGTCTAAGACTGGTACTTTTGAACTTGTACATTTACAGAGCAAGTATTTTGAATTTTTTGATTTTTCGACGATCAAAGTAATATTGAGTGAATTATTACAAAAATCAGAAAAAGAATTAGACGAATTATGTGCTCAGCATATTGAAAGAAGTGGAAGAACGGGTAAGACATTACCACTACAATATTATTTAGCTTTAGATATTCTTTCAGAAGATTACAAAAATAATGATGCTACAGAAAAATTAAAACAGCTTCAGATTGAAGCAAGTATGCATCCAGAATTTGTGTTTGGTGGATCATTAATATCCGTGAATAAAGCCATTAGGTTGCTTTTGGAAAAATATAAAACTCCTAAAAATGATGTAATAATAGAAGACATTGTAATTGAAAATGTAAATAAAGAAAAAATTAAACAATTTTACGAAAATGCTTTAAACAATGGGGATGTTTTTCCATATAAATATTATGAGCTACTTAAAGATCTAAAAAAAGAAAGTTGTAAACATAAAAAAATACTCAAAGAAGCAGCAGAGCTTTCTATTGAGAGTCCAGGCTTTACGATGGGTGGATCTTTAGAGGCAAATAAAAAAATTCGTGAACTTTTATGGCAAGTAATTTTAAAAAAATTAGATATGGATCATTTACTTAATGAAGAAGATGAAGATGCGTGTAACGAGGTTAATAAGATCATCAATCTTTTGAAGAATGATTATTATAAAAAATGGGCAACAGAATTACTCATACGAAATGCTAACGAAATGTTTGAAAATTGGATGCGTAATCCTTTTTGTGACAATGGAAATTCTTCGCTTTTTGATTTTCCTAGATTAGCCCTTCTTTTGTTACCTTATAATCATAAGCCTGAAGAATTGCCTGATTCAATTGAAGATTATTGTTTGCTCACATATCATGCTATGGTGACACAAAATAACGAGCAAATTGAAAATGTTAGAAAATTAGCAGAGGATACATTTGCAAATTTGGAAAATACTGGTTATACAGATTTTGATATCGAAAATCTTGATCATTCTGAATGTATAGGTATCTTGTATGCGCTTTCGCCTCTTGTCCCAGAGCATAAAATTACACTGCTTTTTTATAGTCTTTTTTATGCATATGATGAATATAGATCTGTTTATAATTTCTACATGCATATCTTTAATTATGTGAAGAAAATACCAGATGTAATTTTGGGTCAAAATGCTGACGAGAATACAGCAATTCGTACAATCGTAATTGAAGTAATGCGCGAGTATGTTGGTGAAGATTGTAATGAACTCTGTAGTGATGGTGAGGTTCATGTGGATTCAAATGATTCGGACGAAGATAAATCTGATGAAGATGATGTTGGTGACGTGAATTCAAATATTTCAGATGCTGAAAAATCTGATGAAGAAAAAGTTTAAGGATTGATTATCAATGCCTATGTGCCACACATAAGTCGGCACATATCATTCTCGTGAATATAAACGCCACCTTTTCCTACGTCCCGCGACTTGTTCGCGGGATCCAGGCGATCTTTTCAAAAGTCAATATTGTATAAATTGGACAATGATTATCTTCTTTATTTACTTTCTGGATCCCGCGAACAAGTCGC
>JAUYSY010000135.1 GCA_030696155.1 Alphaproteobacteria bacterium
GGTTTTAACGCATCCAGAAATTATTGCGTTGCATTATACGCAAGCAGGATTTATTGATCAAGCAGCTCAATATTGGTTAATGGCAGGTAATCGTGCAAATAAATATTCTACGCACCATGAGGCAATTGCGCATTTAGAAAAAGGTATTGAGTTGATCAGCATGCTTCCTCCTGGGCAGGGTCGTGATATTCGTGAATTACCCTTACGTGCAGCGATTTGTGTTCCTCTTATGGCGCTTAAGGGTGCTGGTGCTGATGAAGTTGAAAAAGCCCTTTTGAAAGCATATAATCTTTGCCAAAAGACAAGTGATACAGTTTACTTGATTCCTATCCTCAGAGGATTGCAGCAATTTTTTGTTATTCGAGGTCCTTTAAGTACCTCACGAAAATATGCAGAGCAATTGCTTGGTATGGCACGTCAACTTCAAGATCAGGCTTTAAAACTTGAGGCTTATCGTGCATTAGGTCATACGCTTTTATTTCAAGGTGACTTCAAGCAGGGCAAAAAATATCTAGATAGATCGATTGAAATTTATGATCCAGTCTTACATAAAGAACATGCTTTTATTTTTGGCACCGGCGCAAATCCAAAAGTTGCTGGGCTTTCAATTTTATCATGGAACAACTTAATTCTGGGTTCTGTTGAATTGGCATTAACGCAGATACAAGAATCGATTGATTACGCAAATGATTTGAACTATCCATTTGATATTTGTTATGCTTATGGCGTCGCTGCAGCCTTTTTTCAAACGCTTAAAGATATTGAAAAAACAGAAAAATATGCAAAACTTGCTGTTGAATTTGCAACAGAAAGAAAGTTCATGTATTGGAAAAGTTGGAGCCAAGTTATTTTAGGTTGGGCACAAATTATGAAAGCTCAAAAATCTAAAACAGGCGCTGATTTTATAAATGAAGCAAAAATCCATATTAAAGAAATGGAAGAAGGTATTGTTGAATATCGTGCTACAAGATCAGAGCAAGGTGTTCCGTATCAGCTTGCCATGCTTGCACAAGTTAAGGCTTTGGTTGGTGATGCTGACGAGGCTCTTAGATTAACAGACGAAGCGCTTCTTTGTGGTGAAAAACTTGATATTCATATGTATGACAGTCATATTTTTAGGGTAAAGGCAGAAATTCATGCGCTCCAAAAAGGAAGTGAAAAAATTGCGGAAAACTTATTCCGTGAATCCTTGACGATTGCAAAAAATAGTGAGTCTAAGTTTTTTGAAGCGTCCACTTATGTATCTTTTTATGAGTTTATGAAAACATGCAATCGAGAAAAAGAAATCATACCAGAAATGGATGTTCTTTATAATAGTTTTACAGAAGGTTTTACTGTTGCGCCTGATCTTATTGCTATCCATAAATTTATTCAACAATCTAAATAAGCGAATCAAGAGAGGGGAGGGGCTTGCTCCCTCTCATTTTCTTAGTCTTAATTCATGAATAAAGTACTTGTGTGATTTTCTTATAAATGCCATTTTAAGATGGTTTTATTAAAACTGCATTTTAAGGAATGTGCATTATCGTGATAGAAATTTTAGGTCATAATCATAATAAGTTAATATTGGAAAATGCTTTTGCGCATGAACAGATGCCACATGTATGGCTTTTTACGGGACCTAGTGGGGTTGGCAAGGCAAGTCTTGCCGTAAATTTTGTCAGCAATATATTACAAAAAGATAATGAAACTGATTTATCTGCGCATCCTCACTTTTTTCAGCTTAGATCAGAGGATGCGAGTATAAATATTGAGGATGTTCGAAAGTTAATAGATTTTTTAAATTTAACCTCCTTTAATGCACAATATCGTTTTTGTCTTATTGATACAATTGATGCACTTAATATTAATGCAAGTAATGCGCTTTTGAAAATATTAGAAGACCCACCTGAAAAAACAATTTTTTTTCTAATATCTCATAGGCCCTATAACGTTTTAAAGACAATTAAATCAAGATGTGTTCAATTGAGATTTCATTATTTGTCTTATGAAACAACTAAAAACATTATAGAATCAAAAATGCCGTCTATTTTGCCTTTTTATGAGTCTTTATACGATCTTTTAAAAGGAGTGCCTGGACAATTTTTGACACTCGAAAAATATCAAGGGATAGATTTATTTAAAAATCTTCAAGTTTTGTTGAATAAAAATGAAGTTGATTATATTAAATTCGGTGTACTTATTCAAAAAATAATAGAAGTGCCTTCTTTATATGAAATTTTTAAATCTCTTTTTATGGGTTTGCAGGTTCAAAAAAATAAAGATTTAATTTGTAAATCTTCTTGTTTTTCTAATATAGAATATAAAAGAAATCAATGTATTGCGTCATTACCAGAAAAATTTTATAAAACTGAAATATTGCATTTGGACAAAAGTCTTGTCTTTTTGGAAAGTTATTCTACTTTTGTAAATAGATAGCAAAAACATTAGAAAATTTTTTTTTATTCGAAATTAAGAATAATTTCTTTTTTTTGTTGACATATCTATTGTTATTTACTACACTTTCATAAGTGTTAAACATTAATTGTAAGGATAAATGAAATGAATGAATTTTATGTAGACGACATCAAGCCCAAGTTAGAAGCTGACAGCGACATGCTCAAAATGTCGTCTGGGATAGCTTCTGCTTATTTAAGCAATAACATATTACCTGCAGAACAAATTGCAGATGTTATTCGAACCATTTACGATTCTTTGCGCCAAATTGAGGCAGGTTTTGAAGATGGTGTGTATAACAAAGACCAACGACCAGCAGTTCCCATCAAAAAATCTATTACTGATGATTATATTATTTGTTTAGAAGATGGCAAAAAACTCAAAATGTTGAAACGTCATATTCGTACAGCGTACAAATTATCTCCTGAAGAATATCGTGCAAAATGGGGTTTACCGTCGGATTATCCTATGGTTGCACCGAATTACGCTATTCGACGTTCACAATTTGCTAAAGATATCGGATTAGGACGTAAAAGAAGCCAAGGGTAAAATTTTGTTTTTATATTTTAAAGTGTACTATTTTAATATACTTTTCGTCTTTCAGACGGCTAGGGTTCTTAAGTTATTATAGCTTAAGAGTATAAGGTGCTATATGGGTAACCCCGTATGACATACCTAGTCGTTTGTTGCGATGATTCTTTTAAAATTATATATTTTCTTAAATTCTTTTCCCCTCTTTTAAAATCTCCCTAACAATTATTCAAAATCTATCGTTTTCCAATCTACGGGATAATTTTTATTGTCATGTTATAAACTTGCCCACAAACCTTTGTTTTCCTGAACGCGTTGAAGCGAAGCTTCATACGCAGATTCAGGATTGTATCTTAAAAATCTAGCATGATTGAGTGAAATTAGTCATGATAATGGCAGAAGACTTTGTATTTCAGGACAGACCTAAAAGGTCGGTT
>JAUYSY010000057.1 GCA_030696155.1 Alphaproteobacteria bacterium
GACATCAACTTGTTTGTCTGTTTTGTTTTGAATTAAAAAACCATGTTGCGTATTCAATTTTTGTATATATCCATAAAGGTCGCCCTGAAAATCATAGGATTTTAAATTTTGCTGGATATTTTTTAATTCTTGTTTTCTAACGTTGTCATTCTTTTCTGCTGATGCAGGTGATTCTATTGATTCGATAAATTCTTTATTAGGTTCTTCTGCCTCTCCAGAAACATTAGGACTATTTTCAGCCATTGCTGCATCTGACACAAAAGGATGAATCGCCATCGAAAAAAAAGTTAACGCAATCCACATACCTGTTCTTTTAATAGACATAGCAACCTCCCTTTAACTTAAGACAAACAATGGGGCACTACACCCCATCGTCTAGCACACTTAATTAAGCAGCAGGCGCTACCTTAGATTTATCAACCTTAGCAGCAGCTACATCACCAGCTACCCATGATCCTTCCCAATAATGAACCCCAAAAGATTGTGGACGCGCAGATCCATATTCTTTAAGAATTGCATCAAAGCTTTGAGGACCAACAAGCCCTTTGATAATGGGATAGACAATAGGTGAAGGGAAGATAATGTCTGTCATACCTTCTTGACCTGCAGCCAAAGCAACAGCAAGCGTTATAACATAGGGACCTGTTACATAAATTGTCGTTCCTCCATCTTCAAACAATCTTGTCGGATTTTTTGGATCACGCATCGGTTCTTTTGTTTTGGGATCTTTTTTGATCATATAATCAGGTCGTGTGTCCTGATTATAATTTCTTTTGATAAGTTCTATCATTTTAAGAATGACAGGATGGTTAATACTTGCCCCAATAATGGCATTGCATATATAACTGGATACAGGTTCTAACCCTGCATAAAAATTATACATTGTATTGATGCCTTTAAAGGATTGAAAAGCCTCATAATCCGTATCCAAATAGATGCCACCATACTTTTTAAGAATTTCAAGACGCAATATATCTGACGACATACCAAATTTAAATCTTGAAAGTGCATCTTGATACGCATCCTTATTGGTCATTTCTTTCATGAAAGCTTCATCCACTTCCATAATCGTAATATCTGGATTTTGACTTATTCTTTCGACGAGCTCTGGCAATAAATCCTTACTTTGAATCCAAAGAAAGTGTTGCCATCCATCTCTTGTTTTATTAAATTTTATGGTATTTTCCATCCATTTAATGTATCTATCAAACATGTTTGATGGATTTGATGGATTTGTTAACCAAATATGATGGGTAATGAGCGGTATTTTAGGTTCTTCATATAAAATATTTGGATTCTTTTCGAGCAACGCAGTAAAATTATTCTTATCATAAAGTTCTTGAAGATGTTCCTGTGCTTTAACAAAATCCAAACCTTCATTTTTAAAGTCTTTTACAAATTTTTCATAATTACCATTGTAATTCTTTTTAAAATTTGTTTTATCTGCAGCAATTGCTTCAGCTGAAAAAAGCTTGGTTCGTGCATCGAATTTAAAGGGATATTTTTGATATAAAAAGAATTGATCTTGCTCTGTATCCACTTGCAATTCAATCTTTCCATCTAAGGTCCACTTAGGATTAAGAAACAAATCGTCGTAATTATTTATTTTAACTTTAGAAATTCTTCTTTTTGCATCATTTTCGTAAACATGAATATAATGCGCTGGAATATCAATATATTCCACTTGCTCTGACGTTACTTTTGCAACCTTTTCTTTATCACGAATTTCATCAGTCACTTCAACAATTCTTGTTTTAATTGCAACTTCTACGTCTCTATCAGTCAAATTTTCTATTAAAAATCCCTCATCATGATTAATTTTTTGGAGATATCCATAAAGATCTTTTTGATAATTATAATTCTCTACTTTTTTTTCAAAATCTGCGACAACTTCATCAGGAATTTTATTTGGAATATCTAATTCACTTGCAGATTGTAAAGGTTTATCAGAGCCTGTTGTATCTTGCGTAGACGCAGCATTTTGAGTTTCTGAAGATCCACCCACATCAACTTCAACAACAGGTTCACTTTGTGGAATATTATTTGATGTAGTTTCATTATATAAAGGAGTCACATATCTTTTTAGACGAAATAAAAATCTATTTACATCTCTTGAAAAGTTTGGATGCTCTTTTTTAAGCTCCATTAAATCGTTTTCTAATTTCAAAGGATCAACCCTTGCATATAAAGCCGTTCCAACAAACAGCGAACCCAACAAAGAAAATACCAATATACGTTTCATCTCATTCTCCCTTACAAAATCATGCAACTTAATATGATTTTATATTTAAAGTATTAATATTTAATTAAGACACCAAAATAAAACAGTTAACGTTTTTTTAATCTATTAAATATAAAATTATATTAATTGACTTATGATGGAGGATTAAATGTCTGTTTTAAAAACACATATTCTTGTTATAGTTTTTGCTATATTTATATTTACGAACAACATTAATGCGGAAATTTTAGAAATAAAAAATCCAAATATTACAAGTCAGGGAGCAACTGTTAATACAATTAAAGAATGGCTTAGCAAAAAGCCTGCATCAGAAGCTGAAGCTGAAATATATTCAAATCTATTGCCAGATATCCTATATGAACAAAAGCAAATAAAACCAAATTGCCTACAAATCCAATCAACAGAAGCAGGGCTTGCAAGTGAAGGCATTTTTTTAGTTAAAATAAATCAAAAATGTATAAACATGAGTGAGACTGATAAATATAAATTACAATATGTTATAAAAACTACAGATGAAAAAGGTTTAGAAGAAATTAAAAAATTAGAATTTATTCAACAAAGCAATTTATTTAAACAAATTGCATCGCCCAAAAACAAAGACCTTCCTTTAGCTGCATTAGCTTTAGAGCCTTTTCATTCATTTACACAAGACAATAAAACTAAATATTTAATTATTCAAGATGCAGCACAAGGAAAAGATCTATACAAAACAATCATAGACAGCGATATTAAACAAATTGAAACCGCCTTCAAAGAATTTGGTAAATCCAGCGCCAAAATGCATCTTTTAGAAATGAATCCAAAAAGCTTATTAAGCGCACAAGATCCATCAATTATAAACAACCTTGACCCTTCGAAAGTATACAAAACTATCATTCATGGTGACGCTCAATTACTAAATATTTTCTTTGACCCAGATTCAAAGCGCATCACTATGATTGACAATGAATCATTTCATAGATCAATGACATCAAAATTAAGCATTTATTATGACTTACGAAATATTATGTATGGCTCTATTAGAGGATTCCAATTTCCTGAAGCTTGTACAACTGATAACTCCTTATGCGATAAAATAAAAACCGCCTATCGCAGTTTTATGAGTGAATACATCAAAGCATTTCCAAAAGAAGAACGCGCATTTGTTTTTGACTATTTTAACTACCTTCTACAAGAAAATTTTATCAAAAAAGCACAAAGCGATAAATCCTTCTCAAACAATACAATAGAACCCTATATCACTTTGACTAAAAACTTAACAAGATATCTTAACACTAATAAAAACAATATATTAGATGGAAGTACGGATGAAAATCCTGGCAAACAATTATATGCGTTGATCATGAATGGTGAATCTATTTCTGTTCAAGAAGCTTTTGCAGCCTTTGGAAAAGCATCAGCATTAACACATCTTCAAGAAATGGATCAAAACACACTATTAAGCAAAACAAACCCGTCTATTCTTGACAATATTAAAAAAGGGAAATCCGAATCATTTAATCCATTGGAAACATATAAAACAAATATCTATGGCAATAGTCAACTACTGAAGGTTTTTTACAATCCTGACTCAAAAAACATCACAATCGTTGATAACGAGCCTAACAATTCATCAAAAACAAGCATTTATTATGGATTAAAGAACGTTATTTATGACTCCATCACAAAATATAACCTAGGTAATTTCTGTTTTTCAAATGAAAACATATGCAATAACACAGAAATCGCATATCAAAGCTTTATAAAAGAATACATAAGCGCTTTTCCTAAAACAGAGCGCCCCTTCATTGCCTTTTACATTAGAAATATGCTTAATGTTCCCTTTGCAGAAAGCGTACAAAATGATTCAAATCTTACAGAAGACACAAAAGAAACATTCATGGCGTTTGCCAACAATTTAATAAATTATATTTTTTCTAATGAACCCATCTTTATAGCAGCTGCTGAAAGTAGCCACTTTATAGCAGATGATTCAAATCTTAGAGAAAAAGTAGAAAATGACCAATTATCCAATGCATCAGCAGATCAAATTCTTTATGATTTCCAATCTGATCTTCATCCTTTCTTAAGAAAACTAAACATTCAAACATCATTTCAAATTGTAAATGAAACAAATTCAGATGTAGAAGTTGAAATTAAAACACGAAAAATCGTCAAACGAGAAGTCGTTGGAAAAGAAAAGAAAAGATATTCAATTAACAAAAAAGATACCTTTACTTTTGAAAACAAGGACAAAAACTCTCTAGACAAAGTAAGTATAATAACACCTGACAATCTGTTTATTAATCCAAAATGGACAAAAGATAAAAACATAGAACTACACATTAGCAATAGCGAAGATAAGCAATTCTTGTATCAATACAAACCTTATAATTTTGATTCAGAATCAATTCTTTTTACACCAGAGGAGATTGAAGCTGAAAAACGAGAACTCAAAATATTTAATGATAAAAACATGGCTGAAAATCCTGAATTGAGTATTGATGAATTACGCGCTAAACGTCTATACAAAAAATCCTTCAAAGAAAGCTACAACAATAGTTATAAATTTCTTAAAAAAATGCTTCAACACGAAGGTGCAGAAATTCATGCCACACAAGCTCTTTTCCAAAAACTCTATGATGAAAACAATTTCGGCACTTTACTTAAAAATGACAAAAACGCTTTAAATGGAGAACCAAGAATCCCGCTTATTACACATAAAATTTGGCTAACAAACCCAAACAAACCTTCTGAAATGCCTGACAAATACACTGAATGGTATGAAAACACGATTAAATTTAATAAACCCATCGATGGTTGGAGACATATTTTATGGATCCAAGATAGAAAATTACTTCCTAGAACAGTAGAACTCGCTGAGGAATCTGGCAATATAGAAGTAATAGAACTTACTGATGATATTCTTGACCAACTAAAAAACAAAGAAGTCTTCTTAAAAAGTATAGCCCAAAATAAATTTGCAATGGCCGCTGACACGTTGCGCGTAGAATTACTTAATGTCTATGGTGGTATTTATTTGGATACTGATTATGAAGGCTTCCATAGCTTTAAGGGATTAAACGCATTATATGACTTTTACGGTGCCATTGAACCTATGTCACATGTCATTGGTAACGCTATTCTGGCTGCAAAACCTCACCACCCCGTTGTTGAAAAAATGGTTGAACTTATCGGCCGAAATCTATCACGTGACAAACGACCCGATTATCTTATTCCAAAGGATCCAAAAACCAAAAAACCTCTTTATGATGAAAATGGTGACTTCCTCGATCAAAAACGAGACACTATTTCGATCACAGGACCAGGTATGGCAGTTGCTGCAATCGCTTTAGCTATTGGCCAACCTGGATATAGAGACATTATTTTTCCACCCAATGTTCTTTATCCTATTGAACGCGGTAAACCCTTGCCTGAAAAATATGTGTTGAAACAATTTGGATCAGCACCAACACAAGCCTTTGGTGTTCATTATTGGGAATCCGTCTGGCTTCAACCAAGCATATCAGGCGCTAAAGGATAAACTTTATCGTGTTAATCCCAATGTTCTGCAGACCATAAAACAGTCTAGTACGTTGGGATTCTCCCCCCCCCCTTCCCTTCAGGCTTACTTTATGGCAAACTTATCATTAATAAAAACGGGTGAGAAACAATGACATCACAACACATGTTTAGGATGCATTTGGAATGGGAACCAAATAGTTCGAACAATGATTCCAAAAATTATAAATTACAAGGTGTAGGTGACAAACCATATATTATGGCCTCTTCTGCCGCTGTATTTCAAGGCGATGAAAACCGTTACAATCCAGAAGAATTACTCGTTGGCGCTTTGGCTTCTTGTCATATGCTATGGTTTCTATATTTAGCAAAACTTGCCCAAATCACCGTGATTGAGTACAGGGATGAACCTGAAGGTATATTAGAGCTTCAAGGAAGTAATGGCCGTTTTACTGAAATAACCCTTACACCTAAAATCACGATTTTGGAGGAAGATAAAATTGAAGAAGCAAAACATCTTCAAGAAAAAGCACATCAGAAATGCTATATAGCCAATTCAGTTAATTTTGATGTCAAACTTAATCCCCACATCATTGTCAAACATAAAGCCATTTGAAACCGAAAGGCTTTATATTAGTCCCATTACATCAGATGACACTGATGATTTTTATCATGCTGTCATTGATTCATTAGACAATCTGTTACCTTGGATGGTTTGGACAAAAGATCCTTTTGATAGAGATTACGCACAACAACTTGTTAAAAGTGCTATTGATTTGCAATCTAAAGATCTAGCGCTCCAATTTTGCTTAAGACATCAAGATCAAATGGTCGGCATGATAAGTCTTAATGCAATTGAATGGAACAAAGGTTTAAGCGATATTGGCTATTGGGTAAGATCCGCACACCAAAAAAAAGGATATATTTTAGAATCTGTTAAAGCGCTTTTAGGGCTTTGTTTTAACGATTTCAACTTTCAATCATTATCCATTCGTTGTGCACAAAAAAATAGTGAAAGTCAAAAAATTCCTGAAAAATTAGGCTTTAAATTAGATTTTAAATTTCCAGACCTCATTTCTAATAAAAAAAATGAAATAAGTTATTTTTATTCATTACATAAAAACGATTATTTTTCCTCTTGACTTAATAGTTTGATTTGCTGTATTTTTGCAACAATCATAGATTATTACATTTTTATTTAAACCAGGAGCCCTCTAAATGATCAAAAAAATATTTTTCATACTCAGTCTTTTTGCATTTAATATGAATGTAAATGCGATGGTTGTTGAACGAAGCGTCATTCAAACACAATCTGGCCAACAATATATCTTCGATACAGAAGTCGCGCGCACAGACCAAGAGCAATCAACTGGACTCATGTTTAGAACCATTCTTCCACAACATCATGGTATGCTTTTTATTTATCCTTTCCCTCAATTGATAACCATGTGGATGAAAAATTGTTTCATCCCTTTAGATATGATGTTCATTGATGCAACAGGACGTATTTGCCACATCGTAAGACATACAATTCCTAATTCAACACATCATATTTATTCAAATTGCATGGCAAAAGCCGTCCTTGAAATTGGTGCGGGCCTTACAAACGCCTACAACATACATGTTGGCGATAGACTCATTGCACCTTTCATTCGATAGACTTTAATATACCCAAATGATTTGGAAATGCCGATTTTTGAGTCTAAGATTTTAGATAATTTTTGATACCTAAAATTACGACAGGTAATTGTTTTACCTTAAAAATTTTTGGTTTAAAAAGCAACCAAAGGTCATCGACTAAAAACGGTAACTTCAGATTATTTGGGTATATATGCCCAATTTGGTTAAACTCACATTGGACAATTTTTAACAAAATATTACTCATTTTCACATATTAACGTTTTCTTAATAAACTTATCATAAAATATAAGCAATGGTCATAAGTTGCGGTTTGTATAATGAACACACAAAAGATACTATCTATTTTATCCATTATTTTTTTATCAATATTATTTACAGAAAATAATGCCTATAGTTTTTCACTAAAACTTCAAAACTTAACCTATTCATTAAATCCCCCTCTACCACAATTTCAAAAAGTTGTTAACACAGAAAAAGGTGTTCTTACAGAAAAAAAACAAAACAAAACGATAATAAAACGTAAATTTGATGAATTTGATCAAAAAAATATAAATCATCAATATAAAGGTAAAGAAAACAATGATAACAGACAAATACTTACTGAATCACAATTAAAAAAGAAACAAAAATTCGAAGGAATTCATGATTTTTCAGATGAGATGGAATCCGAAATACTCAATTTAAATTTAGATCCAAATAAAATTTACCTATACAATGAAACAATAAAAAACAACTACAGAACAAAAGAAAAAAAAGTTGATTTATCTGAAAAATTAATTTTAATTGATTTTGATAAAAACAGACTAAATAGATTCTTAAATCATTTTTTAGTTCTTTATAAAAAGAAAAAAATATTAAACGATGAATGCTTAAAAGAAAAATCAATTTTTCTAAACACATTACACAAAATAACATCCAATAGAAAAAAAATTAAAACATTAGAAGAAATCTTAAAAAACAACTCATATGAATTAATTGATCTTATTAACACTGATTATTGTGAACATCCCTCTATATCAGAAGAAACAGAAGAAGAAAAAGCTGAACGTCGTACTCAACGTGCAGAACAAAATAGACTATTAGCAGAACAAGCAGCCCTTTCAGCACCCAAATCTAAACCTCTTGAGCAAGAAAAAAAAATATGGAAAGGTTTTTTTACTTATTTTAAAGATCGAAAAAATGAAATTGATGAAGGCAGTGGTGAAAAAATTACAAGATCTGAAATTGAAGATGAGTTTGAAACATTAGTCTCAACCCATTATAAAAAAATAAAATCAGACGGTAATACTTTTTACTACAATCCAGATTTTATTCCAAATACAATCAAAGATTCTGAAGACAGAACAAATCTAGAAAGAATTAACAATGGCATTGCCCCTATTGGCTTTGATGGTGAATCAATGAATATTCACCATATTACACGTCACCAACCCGGCATATATGTTCTTATTTCAGAAACAATGCATCAACAAAAATCACTGCATCTACATTTCAGAGATAAAAAATATTATCCACAACCAAAAGCAATCGATAGAAATGAATTCAATCATATTAAGCAGGATTTATTTTCAAAGTTATACAAAGAACTAACCAAGAGTACTATTCAGCCAGCTCAAGAATGAGTCCCACTGATATTTGGGATCTTCATCAATCTGTTTTTCAAATCGATCAAATATCACAACTTTGCCATTTTTTTTATCTAAACAATACATTGAATCTTGATCGCGACAAAAAGGAAAATATGTTAATGGAATAGACCAATCATCTTCTTTTGCGATTTCATGAAGTTTAACAAGTGATGAATCTGCCCCTTTATAAACAAAACCCATTTCATATCCATGAAGAACATGATTACCACAATTTAAATAAAACTGTTTTAAAATTGATGGTATTTCACCAATAATATCTTCAACAGCAAGACATTCTGCTTCTGTTGGCAATAATTTATCAGTTACAGCATCTATAGATTTCAAAACACGACTTTTAGCATTAAACGAATCAAATACATTTTGTTGATCGAGTGTTGCATGAACCTGCATATATATAACTGCCATTAATACGAAAGAAAGAACTTTTTTCATTATAATCCTTACATTAATTACAAACAACACTAAAAATATGAGAATGTTACTTAGTATTGTTTTATTGGAAACGACATTAGTTGTTTAAACTAAAACAAGTTGTATCACAAATAAAAAAATAATTCAATACTTAAATAAATTTCATTATGTTTTTCTTAGAAAGACAAAACTTATGTAAATATTTTCTATATTGTAATTATATAGATTTTATAACAAAAGTCTTTTGGGTTTCCCACATAAAGCATCTCAAAGGTTTTATAAAACAACAAACCACCCTAATCAATAATATTTTTCTTGCGTTAAACGTTACATCCTAGCAATATTTAATATAACGCAATCAAATGAGAAAAAATTAGGGACAATTGATTTAAAATTTTAACAAACATTACATTGTGTTAAATCAAGTCAACAAACCTAATTTCAATTTCTGCCCATAAGAAAGAAGTGAAAAATGAAAAAAATTGTCCTATTTATCTCAATCTGCTTCCAAATAAATCTTGCCATAGCCGTTGACGACGAATGGCCCGTATTTTCAAACAAAAAAGGGGCTGAATATACTCTTTATGTGCTAAAAGGTATTATAAATAAATTCCCTAAAACCTCTCAAATTGAAAACTATACTTATAAAATAGACCCAGCATCATGTGAACTTCCTTTAAATCCAGATGACTTTAATGAAACTCAACTTGTTGAATATAAAATTGCTGAACCATCTGAATTAGATGCACATCAGAACACAGCAAATTATGCCCTTTTTATAGATGATTCAAAAATTGATGATTCCTCTTTGGTTGTAACACGCTCAGAGGTCAATGATATCGCAATAATTGATGATTTCGTAAGCATTGAACCACATTTTGATATTATAGATGATACACAAAAAGAAGAGTCTTTACCCACAACAAAAAAGAAAAAAAGAAGAACAAAAAAAGAGTCAGATGCTAAAAAAATTAAGAAAGAAAAAAGATCCGGTTCACAAAAAAAAGAAGCTTTAACTTCATCTCAACTTATAAACCCTGTCCATATTTCCAAACAAAATTCTACAAGTGCCGTACCTGAATTTTCAATAATAGAAGACAATGATGATGTTACGGATGAGTCAAATATTAAAAGTACGCCTGTATCAAGACACAAATCTGTATCAGCACCTGGTGACTTTATAATCTCTGAAAAAGCCCGAAAAACAAAATCCATAGCGCCCACCCAACCTACAAAAACAAAACCAGACGATATCAATGTCAAAAAAAAGAAAAAAGATGATAATTGCTCTATAATGTAAATTTTTTATTTAAGGTGCATATTTTAAAATTTGCACCTTATTCAGTTGAATGCAAATCATAATTGATTATGTGACCCATCACAAAGAGGTTGATGCTTACTTTGCTTGCAACCACAAAAATATAAAATACAATTTTCTTCTGGCGTATAAATAACTGGCACCATACCAGATCCTTTATGAGACCCATCACAAAAAGGCTGTTGTTTGCTTTCACCACAAGAACACCAGGCATATTTTTTCTGCGCAATAACTTCGACACAATAAGGACTTTTTTGTGCAATTTTTGGTATTGTCATTTTTGTTTCCAAACCCATTTTAAGAAGATGATGATAGATTTTTGACGCACTTTTCGTTATTGTAACGCATGTTTATAAATATCGCGACATGTATACGTTTTTAGGAAATGATGATGCAAGACCTTCAAGTTATTTTAGCAAGCCCTCGTGGTTTTTGTGGCGGTGTGGAACGCGCCATTTTGATCGTTGAAAAAGCTTTGGAACTCTATGGTGCGCCTGTTTATGTACGCCACGAAATTGTGCACAATAAATATGTCGTTGATAATTTAAAAGCAAAAGGCGCTATTTTCGTCGAAGAATTAGATGAAATTCCTGATGATGTGCCTGTTATTTTTTCAGCCCATGGTGTCCCTAAATCAGTGCCACTTGAAGCAAAAAATCGTAAACTCCATTATTTAGATGCAACCTGTCCTTTGGTCAGTAAAGTACATCGCGAAAGCGAACGACTTTACGCTGAAGGTTACCATATTTTATTAATTGGACATAAAGGTCACCCAGAAGTAATCGGTACAATGGGTCAATTGCCAGATGGCGCCATTACGTTGATTGAAGACTTGTCACAAGCTGAAAGCATTACGCTTCTTCAAACAGATAAACTAAGTTACGTCACCCAAACAACTTTATCTGTTGACGATACAATTGAGATGATCAAAACATTAAAAACACGTTTTCCTGATATTCGTGGACCGAAAATGGAAGATATTTGTTACGCCACTACCAATCGACAAATGGCCATCAAAGCGATTGCTGAAAAATGTGATGCCATTATTATTATTGGATCCCCCAATTCTTCTAATTCTCAACGCTTAGTCGAAACAGCTTTACGACATGGTTGCAAAAAAGCACAACTTATTTTACGCGTTGCTGACATTGATTGGGATTGGCTTAAAGATGTTAAAAACTTAGGTCTTTCTGCAGGTGCATCAGCCCCTGAAATATTAGTCGATGAAATGATCGAAGCATTAAACAAAAACTATAAAGTAACAGTTTCTGAAGTCAAAGTGGCAGATGAAAACATCGAATTTAAATTACCACGTGAATTGGTTATCGCTTAATGAATGTAGAAACAACAAACCTAAAAATCTACACTGATGGCGCCTGCCAAGGCAATCCTGGCCCTGGTGGTTGGGGCGCTGTTCTTCTGTACAAAGATCATCGCAAAGAAATCAAAGGTGGAGAACCCGACACAACCAATAACCGCATGGAATTAATGGCTGCGATTCAAGCCTTAGAATCACTTAAAAAACCATCAATTGTTCAGCTTTTCAGTGACAGTCAATATGTCAAACAAGGCATAACGACGTGGATACATAATTGGAAAAAAAATGGATGGCGCAACAGCCAAAGACAACCTGTCAAAAACATCGACCTTTGGCAACGACTTGATAAAATTGTAGCCTATCACAAAGTTACGTTTCATTGGGTGAAAGGTCACGCAGGTGACCCTGAAAACGAACGCGCAGATCAATTAGCACGGGACGGTGTACCACAGCGCAATGAAAGAAATGCAGTCACTGGGTGATAAGATTATCCAATTTACCGGACAAAAAATATTTTTGGCTTTAAAACCTTCCAAAATCCAGCCACTTACCTGAACAGGCGAGAAGCAAAGCTTCGAGCACGGATTCAGGGTCGAATTAAAACTCATGATCTCAGATCATGGCACAACTCAAGTAAATCTGGCATGCTCTTCGAGCATGTGTTTCATTCTGGATCCTGAATCTGCGTATGAAGCTTTGCTTCAACGCGTTCAGGAAAACAGTGATGTGAGAATTAGCACGGAACATAAAATTAAAAATTGTCCCATAGCTTAGAATTTATTATACTTAAGCAACTTTACGCATAAGATCTTCAAGTCGTTGTGCAGCACTTGATTCATCAATTTTTTCGACCGCAGCAAATTCGCGCGCAAGACGTTTTAACGCTGCCTGATACATTTGACGTTCACTATAGGATCGATCTGCGTCATCGTCTTTATAAAGTTCTCGCACAACTTCAGCAATCGTTGCTGGATTGCCAGAATTGATTTTCATTTCATATTCTTGAGCACGTCTTGACCACATTGATTTACGAATTTTTGTGGGTTTTGAAAGATTTGTAAGTGCTAAATTCATATCGTCTTTTGTACTTAAACGACGAAGACCTGAAGCAGTTGCTTTGGTTAAAGGAACCCGCAAAGTCATTCTGTCACGTTCAAATTCAACAACGACTAGATTAATAGACATGCCTGAAATGGCCTGACATTCGAATCCGATGATCGTTCCGACACCATGCGTTGGATAAACAACGTGGTCACCCGCATTAAATCCCATATTGGTATGTGTAGACATCCTTAGCCTCTTCATCTTTAATCAGAGAGTAATAATAATACTCGTTTTTTTTAATATGGGTAGACAAGTCATTTTAAGACAGAATATTGCCCTAAAGAAACATTTTGATTTGCCTAGATTTTTTATTGTATATAAGCACGAAAATAAGAATAACACATTTTTATATATATTTATAGCTATTTTTTACTTTACGTAAATTATGCTGCCATATTTTTTTGCAGCATATTGAATCATTGTTATAATTTTTACTTATATTGAGCAATAAGATTATATTTTTTGTAAAAAATAAGAAAAATTAGAAAGATATATTGACATATTTAAATAAATTATCGTTTAACAAGTCTATTTAATAGATGATTCTACCAAATTTTATCTTTCTTGACAATGGAATGAATCTACACTAATTTCTAAAAAAAATAGAGAGGCAACACAATGAAATATTTAAATTATCTACGATTTCTACCTTTAGCGATTATATTATCCAGTGCACAAGTTTTTGCAGGCCCTTTATATGATGCGCTTAGGCCGCTTTTTAACCTGAATTCAATACCACCAACTTTCGTAAAAGCATATGAAAAAACAAGAGTTCATGAGGATTTTAAGCTTCCTGCTGAAAGTTATGGATTGGTATTAAAAAGTGATGAAGAGGGTCCTTATCTAGAGGTTCCATTCATAAAGGCACAAAGCAACCGCATGATATCAGATGAGGATTTACAAAATAAGCTTCGTGAAACAGCCACAACCTTAATTAGAGATGAGATCACAAAAATAAATCAAACTGAGGATTGGACGAAGAAAGTACTTTTAAATAAATTGTATCGTATCAATTCTCTTATTTTAGATTTAAGAGAGCTTTTAAGTCCTGTTCAGAAAAAAGTCGACATAACAGATCAACAAAACGCAATATTGCTTCGTTATGGTAATGGCACAGAAGAATTATACAAACATTTCCTAACCTTATCATCGACAATATTTGCAAAGCAAAGTGATGCAGATATTACAGATGATAACAATTTTAAGGACTTATATCCGGTTTTGAAAAATGTTTTATCAGATTTTTTGAATGCAACTATAACCTCTTTAGAAATAAATGAACCATTTGATAATCTAGTCCCTTTTTATGTTTATAATTTACTCGAAAATCCAAAATTATTACCCGCTTTAATCAACACCTCACCAGCTTTAATCAACACCTCATCACATCTTGAACAAAAACTTAAAGAAACATTACAATTAATAAAAGATGCTGAATTTCTTCAACAAAATCTAAGAAGTGAATCACAATTCTTTTTTACAGAGCAAAAAAGAATTATTACTCAAATGAAAGAACAATTTAGCAATATGTTGCAATATTATGTTCAAAAAGAAGGCATCACAGAAGAAATAAATTATAGAAAGCAAGAAGTTGTATACACATCAAGCAATCCAATGGAAGCTATTGAGAAAAAATCACTGAAAGATATTTTCAATGAACTAGACCTAAACAGAAATTCTTTAATTGCGCAATTAGATACGATATCCAAAAATATCCAATTTGCAGCACAAAACATCTTACCTTACACAATTGAAGAATTCTATATTCCATTGGACTTCAATCAACCCACAAAACAAAATAATTATTACAAACTTCTTATGAACACTGGAACAACTTTATCTGCTAATGCTTTGGCACTTATTGAAGTTCTAGCTGATGGCGATCGTTTTGCGATGGTTAATCCTGCCCACCTAACATTTTACTGGAATTTATTAAAGAATTTAGAAGGATTGTTCGGATCCTATGAAAAATATCTAGGTATTCCAATTGATGATGACAGCCAACAGAATCCACCTCTATTTGTTCATATACGCAATCTATAGTGAAAAAGATGTCGCATTCTCCTAATTAAACACCTAAAGTTTTAATGGGGAGAATGTAATGGTAAAAAAGAAAAATCGAACAGTCCTTGAGCTTAATTTAGGACATAAAGCACAACTTAAAAACGTTTTGATTGAACGAGAAAAAGAAACAGCCATTGCCGATTTTATGGCCTCTCATTTTTTTTGCTGCGATGATTTAGCCCCTCCCTTCATTTTAAATCTCAATATAAATGAACATTACATCGTCTTTAACGTTGAAAACACTGAAGATAATATCAAAGTCAATCTATCCTTATTAAGTTTCAAACGCATTTTAAAAGATTATTTTACCATTTGTGAATCTTATTATTCAGCTTTGTCAGCTCTTAAACCTGATCAATTAGAAGCAATCGATTTTGGTCGCAAATCCATACATGATGAAGGTGCAGATATATTAAAAACGCAATTAAACCCTAAAATTAAAATTGATTTTGAAACATCACGTCGTTTATTTACTATCATTTGTGTCTGTTTGATAGGTCATCAATGGCGATTATAGTCGATAAATATTGGAAAGATACATCGTCACGCCTCATATAGGGATACACTTCGTTCGTTGTTCCTTGTCTACACCTCAAGTCTATTGACCATATAAATTATATTTCACGTTCATATTGACTATTCTAAAAAAAAGCTATTTGCTATATATAAAGGACAATAACTTTTAAATTTACTTAATAAAATCTTAAGGGTTGGCTATGAAACAACGTATTTTATTTTGTGTATTCTTTATATTGTGTTTCATTCAAATCATTGATGTGTTTGCTGGTAAAAATACAGAGAATGCTGCTAGACTTTATGCTCCACAAAATAAAAACATAAGCCTTCCTAAAAATAATGCCGTACTTTCTTACGAAAAAGAAAAGGCACTCAAAACAAATCTAACGATATCAAAATTGCTAAACAACATACAAACAGATCCCTCACCTACCTTTTATCGAGAGCTAGCAGATATCTATGGCTATCCAAAACGCAGCGAAACTATTTATAGTGATCCAAAGGATCTTCAAGGACATCAACAAAAAGCAGTAGCTTTAGCCATTCAAACATATGAACAAGGGATCACTATCTTCCCCAATGCGCCTGAACTTTACTGCGGTTTAGGCAAATTACAATTTTGCATCAATCACGACTACAATACAGCTATCAACATCTTCAATAAAGGCATTGAAATTTGTCCTTCTGCTGATCTTTATTGCGCCTTAGTAGACGTCTATCGTTATGGCATAAAAGATACAAAATTAGCCATTGAAGCTTGTAAAAAAGGTCTTAAATCATATTATTCTTTAAATTTATATCTTGCTTTAGGGAATCATTTATCTTTTTTATCCAGATCTAGAATCGATTATAAGTACAAAATTAAATGCAAAAAAGAAGCACTTGAAGCTTATCAAAATGCATTGAATTTTGAAAAAACGACTACTGAATATAAAACGATTTTACAATCAATGTTAACACTTTATTGTGAATTAACAGATATTTATGCTAGAGATGTTGACGTCTATGCTCAAGAACTATCAATATATCAACATAAAGCACTTGATACATTTAATATCGCTCAACAATTAGAAGATTTTTATATTAATGAAAAAATAAAAACGAAGATCGAAGCCATCTCTTTTCTATTGCAAGAAAACAATGAAAATAAACCTACAATTCAAAATTCAAAAGATACCGAAGAAGTTAAACCTAACAATGATATTCCTAACAACATTCAAATATTAAACGAAAAAAGAGAACCTTCAAATGAAAACAATATAATTTGGGATAAATTTGTAGAATCTATTAAATCTAACGCAGAAACTACACCTGAAATAGAATTAAATAATTCTTCAACAACGCCCCCTAATGAAAACAACATAATCTGGGGTGATTCACTTGAACCTGTTGATTACACTGACATTATATATGAAACAAACTTAGATTACATATCATCAAATTCTATAGTAGAAATATTGAATCCTTTTGAAATAGCAAGAAGTTATCTTGATTTATCTATTACGGACTTCAACAATCATTCGAATTTTTATACAATTCAAAAAAAAGTTAAAGAAAAGCTACAAATATGCTCAAATTATATAGAAAATAATTTCTTATATGGTTTTTATAAAAAATTAGGCGAAATTTACTACGATTGTTTTTCAAAATTTGAAAATTATTTTCATCAAAAAACAGAATATCTAGAAAAAACATTATATTATTACAATTGTGCACTAAATTATGGTTATCATAGAGATAACACAGACATTATCCAAAAAATGTCATCAATTTATTATGAATTAATAAAGACTTATTATTTTAATTTAGCCAAACACGAAAATAATGTTCATCAAAAAAAAGACTATATTGAGAAGGCCATCAATACCTATTACAATATAACATTTTGGGATAATTCTAAAAATTACAACAAAATCAATAAACTAATCCCTTTTTGCTATTATGAATTAGGAAATATTTATAATTTTGAATTATCAAAAAATGAAAATGATTATTTTCAAAAAATATCCTATATAGAAAAAGGACTAGAAGCTTATGAACAAATTGCCAATTTTCCCAATTTCAAACCCATGATATCTACCAAAATATCAATGCAAAAACTTTATTATGTTTTAGGTAATATTTATAACATAGGCCTTGCAAGCATTGAACAAGATAATGTCACCAAAAAAACTTACTTAACAAAAGCACTAATTGCCTATGAAAAAGCCATTCAATTTGAGGATCCTAAAATCAAGAAAAAAACTGAAAAATCAATAGAGTTTGTTCAAAATGCTTTAGCACATGAAAGGTAAATAATATTTATATTGACTTTTATTCTTAAAAACGATTTTCTATAGAATTGCAACCAACCTACTCATTTAATTAAAAAAATCAAAAGGGAGGGCCTATGAAACAAAATTTTTCATTAATCCTATAATACAAATTCCAATGCATCTTCCCTGCCACACAAATCCTATTTTTACGTATGTATCGAGTTAAACTATACAATAATAGTTTTTTTTGTTGTATTTTTGTATTTAACAATGTAATCATTTACGGATAAGCAATTTTAGAAAAGAAGGCTGTTTTAGCTACATGTCAAAAGAAGATCTAATCGAATTCGCAGGTACTGTTATTGAAATACTTCCAAACGCCATGTTTCGCGTTAAACTTGAAAACGAACATGTTGTTTTAGCCCATACTTCTGGCAAAATGCGCAAAAATCGTATTCGCGTTTTAGCTGGCGATCGTGTCACTGTTGAAGTAACACCTTATGATTTATCAAAAGGGCGTATCACATTCCGTCAAAAATAATACAACTACCCACCTTATGGTCAAATTCGTCGTCAGGACTGCGCTTCCAGTACTCATGTACAAAGAGTACATTCCGTTCCGGGTCTCGCCCTTTCTAGACTTTGCCTCATAAATTGGGTAGTTACTCGATAAATACCTGGGAGCTTCAAATTATTTTTTCACCAATGTCAAAACCCTTAATTTTAGCCTCACAATCGCCAAGGCGATTGGAATTGCTCAAACAAATTAATATAGTACCAAATAAAATAATCCCTGCAGATGTTGATGAATCTTGCCTAAAAAATGAATTGCCCAGTGTTTGCGCTAAAAGACTTTCATTGCTTAAAGCTGAAAAAATAGCAGTGACAAATCCTGATGCTTTCATATTATCAGCCGATACCATAGTTGCTTGTGGCAGGCGTATGCTGGGTAAGCCTGAAAACGAGGCTGAAGCACGCAAATTCTTAGATCTTTTATCAGGTCGCAGACACCGCGTTTATGGTGGCATTTGTTTGATTACACCAGATAGCAAAAAAAGAATCAAACTCAGCCAATCAATAGTACGATTCAAATGTCTTTCAAAAGAAGAAAAAGAAAATTTCATTCAATCGCATGAATGGGTTGAAAAAGCAGGTGGATACGCGATTCAAGGTTTAGCTGCCACTTTTATTGATTTTATATCCGGATCCTATTCTAATATCGTAGGTCTTGATTTATGCGAAACAAATAAACTTCTAAAAAGTGCAGACTTTAACCAAATTATTTCAAAATGTAAGTAGGAAGATGAGTGATGAGCAAGCGGAACGTATCCTTTATACTTGAGCATTGTGAATTCCGAAATCTGACGCCCTTCACAGTTTGAAAGAAGAAGGTTATTTAAGTGAGATATGAACTATACATCGATCAATTCCATCATTTTATGCGCGTCGCCATTTTAGAAAATAATCAATTATATACTTTTCGACTTTTTGATTTACAACAACTCGATCGAAGTGGTTCTATTTATTTAGGTAAAGTCCAACGCATTGCCCCAAGCTTAAATGCAATATTTGTTACATTTTCAAACAATGAAATAGGTTTCTTAAAATCACCTAAACGCGCCTTTCACGAAGGTGAAATCATTGCCGTTGAAATCATTAAAGATAAAAGTGATGACAAAAAAGCATTACTCAAAGAGCGATCTGATATTAAAATTGCTGATCAAAAAAAATCAATCATTCTTGAAGCCAAACATCCTTTATTACGATTATGCGAGAAATTGAAATTTTCAAATATTGATACATTTCATATTGAAGGTGATTTATTCTTTCAAGTAAAATCCTTACTTCAATCGAATGCATTAGATCTTAAAATACAATTTTGTGCTCTCCCCGGTCTTTTTAAAAATAACGATTTGGACCACATCTTTTCAGAATTTAATGATGAATTTGTAGCACTTCCAAAGGGAGGCAATTTATTAATCGAAGAAGGACAAACCTTAACAGCAATTGATTTAAATATGGAAGGTGAACGTCCTGAAAAATCATTTGAGGATGCTATTTTTCTCTTCAATTTAAATGCCTGCACAACTATTATAGAACACATAATAGGACGAAATTTAGGTGGTCTTATTTTGATTGATTTCATTCGTATGAAAAACCAAGATCACAAAAATCAAATAATACAAAAAATGCGCACATTAAAACAAAAAGATATGGTTGATTGTGATATTTTAGGGTTTACAAAAGCGGGTCTTTTTGAAATTGTACGTTATGGTGACCGCCAATCGTTAAAATCAGTTTTAGGTGATTTATGGAAAAAGATTTAAAAACAGCAGAACAAAATATCCCAGAAGAAAAAAAACTAACAAGTAAATGCCCCTTATGCAAAAAACCAACGGATATAAAATACCGTCCTTTTTGCTCCGATAGATGCAAAAAAGTAGATCTTCATCGTTGGATCCAAGGCGTTTATAAAGTTGAAACAGATGAGGAAGTGGATTCTGTGAAAAGCGAAGATCATGAAGGCTAATATACTGAAAAGTCATTAAGTTAAAACCAAACGACTTTTCAGCATATGTTTAATAAAATTACGACTCAATCATTTCCATAAGCTTCTTTATGTTTCACATGAATCCCGCTAAGAGAATTTAGCATGTTTTTTGAAATAGACCCATTTGTTCTAGGTTTTTCAAAAACAAACATTGCCGCACAATTATTTGTTGTTTTATAATCAGCAAAATCCATAATCAATTTTTTATAAAGACTCTTATAATCAGTAATCACCTTATTATTTTGAATTAAATCGATTACTTTAAAGTACAATTCACCTATTGTTTTAGCGTTTTTTTGGTGATATTCCTTACAATATAACAATCTGGTATGAGCTTTAATTTTAATTTCCAAATCATTTTTTTCAACATGTGCAAGAGCTTTTTCCCAATTTTGGATTGCTTCATCATATCTTTCTAAAGCAGCATAATTATTGCCCATAAAATAATAAAGACGCGCATTATCCCCACAATCATTCAATCCATCTTGAAATTTATGAATAGCCCTTTCATGTTGATTGTTATGTGATTTTATCTTTCCCAAATACGTATAAACTATTTTTTTTAAAAAAACATCTATATTTCTATTCAATAATAGCGCCTTTAATATATATTTTGCCAATAATTGATTTTCAGTATTTTTTGAATGTCTAAATTCATTTGCCGCACGTATATAATCAAAAAATTCATTCTTCTTAACATAAAAATCATTATTGTTTCTAAGTTTTTTTATTTTTTGTTTAAGAGATTCCAAAGTTCTTACTTCAATATTTTTTAAAAATAATTTTGCATCTCCATCAAGATTATCATAATTAAACTTTTTTACTTTTCTAAGAATAACATTATTGTTTAATAACGAAGACTCTAAATCCTTTGACGATTGTTGCGCAACAATTGCCCAATTTTTATTTTCACAAGAAGAAGTTTCCTTAACAACAGAACACTCTTCATCCTAACTTTTCTGTTCAGACAATTGTTTGGATTGCTCAATAGAATTTTCTATTATTTTTTCTTCACTAAATTGCGTAAGTTCATCCGTCTCCTCATCTTTTCCCTCTATCATACTTAAATAGAACAATACATTTTTATTATTTATATTATTTTCTTTATTTTTAACATTAATACGTGCATTACTGTTTTTATTCACGTTTTTATTTTTATTAATAAGATTTTCATTCACATGCAAAATGTTATTTGAAACAGAGCAACGCGGGGTCGGATAAAATAAAGGAATACCTTCTGGTAAGCCAGAATGTGTAATACCAGCATAATCTCCATCAATAAAATACTGACTAACACAAGCATTTGGATCATAAACAGCAATTCGATTATCACGATAAGTGCACTGAATCACACCATTAAAGTAATAAGTGGCATCAACATCCGTTTTAAAAAAATAAACGGAATATGTCCCATCTTGATAAATCATTACATAATTCAAGAAATCATCATAAAACCCCTGAAGAATTTTATTTTGTGATAAATCTGGCACATTACAACTTATTGAATTTATGGTGCAATTTTCATATGACGAGGATTCAGATAACACACTATCTTTTCCTGCAAAAGATGTATTCATTTGAAAAATTGATGTTATCGTAGCAACAATTAAATAGATTTTTTTCATTCCACAATCCTCTAAGAATTAATTTTCAAAAAATAAAAAAGATTCTATATTTAATATTTAAAATAGTCAAGTCTTATGTCTAAACATATCAATATTTATACAATTATATTGCAATAACAAAAAGTTAATAAATTATATTTCCTTGATTAAGATTTACCAAATTTTTCAAAAAAAATTAAAAAACCTAAAAGACTTAACGCTTCATCAAAAGATCATTTTATTCGTAGACATCGATATATATAAATCAAACCTTACTCTAGTCTTATCTTCCCTTTTACCTTAAATCTGTTGCAATAAAATAAAAAATGTCATAATATATGACCTAAATAACATTTGGAGAATAAAAATGAAAAAATTATTTTTTTTAATGATACTAACAACAAATATTGTTAATGCAACTCTTATACATACAATTGAAACCCCGTCAACAAATGCTATGATGCAACCAATTGTTTATAGCACGTTCATTCACCATGATCCTTCTAAAATTCAATTGTTAAAAGAACAGTTTCCTTCTCCTCAATTACCAATTTCCTTTGAAGCATTTCCCGAATATTGGGACGCTAACTTTATTAAAGTCGGCACATCAAATTCCGAAGTAATAAATGATTCATCTGAAAAACTAGGACTCTCCACAGAAGGTATTATCGATTGCGTTGGCATTACTTTTTGGGAACCAGAATTTAAAACAAGTGCTATATATCATTATAGTGTTATGAATAGGTATGAAGATTTAGAAAAATACTTCTTACCAAAACTTATAGAAAAACAAAAAGACATTAGTAAATTCAAAGTGTATTTAACAAGTTGTTACTATTCACCTAATTTATACACTATTAAAAAATTTCTTGATGATTATGGGTTTAATATTGAAGGTATTTATATAGACAATAAAGAAATTGATCGATCAGATTTTTTAAACACTTATTATTATCTTGAAAACTATCCATCCGTAGATCTAGATAAAGTTCCTGGCGACCACAAAGCAAAGGCCATACTCTTATTAAAAGAAGATGGTACCATCCGAATTAAAGAAGACTAAAATTATTTAAATAGGTCAAAATTTATTTTTAGATTTTGACCTATCTTTTAGCAAAATCACAGCGTGTTAACAATTTACTTTTCTCCCCATTTCCCTTAAAGTCGATGCATTGAAGAAGGAGAGTCCTAACATGCGTTTATCCCGTTATTTTATACCGACTTTAAAAGAAAATCCTCAAGAAGCCCAAATTTTGTCGCACCGATTTATGCTGCGTGCGGGGATGATCCATCAGGAAGCGCAAGGGATATATTCATGGCTTCCTCTTGGTCTTCGAGTCCTTAAAAAAATTGAAAACATTATTCGTGAAGAACAAAACAAAGCAGGCGCACTGGAAGTTCTTATGCCAACTTTGCAACCCGCTGATTTATGGCGTGAAAGCGGTCGTTTTGATGCTTATGGCAAAGAAATGCTCCGTATTAAAGATCGTCATGAACGCGATCTACTTTATAGCCCCACTAACGAAGAAATGATTACAGCGATTTTCCGTAAATTTGTACGAAGCTATCGCGATTTGCCTAAAATGTTTTATCAAATCAATTGGAAATTTCGCGATGAAATTCGCCCACGATTTGGCGTGATGCGTGGTCGTGAATTTTTAATGAAGGATAATTATTCTTTTGATTTAAATTACGAAGATGCTGTCAATGCCTATGACCTTATGTACAAAACCTATTTAAAAACATTTAAACGTTTGGGCGTTAAAGTCATTCCAACGCAAGCTGATTCAGGGCCTATTGGCGGTGACCTAAGCCATGAATTTTGCATCCTCGCTGAAACGGGTGAAACAACTCTTTATTACGATCCCATTTACGACACATTAGGATCTGACTTCGATCATAAAGATATATCAGAACTAAAAAAATATTATGCAGCCACAGACGAAAAACACAAACCAGGCGATGCCCCCATCCCTGAAGAACAATTAAGTGTGGCGCGTGGCACAGAAGTCGGTCACATATTTTACTTTGGAACGAAATATTCGGAAGTCATGAACGCAAAAATCGTCAACCCTAAAGGTGAAGAAGTTTTAGCCCATATGGGATCCTATGGTATTGGCGTATCCCGTTTAGTGGGCGCCATCATTGATGCAAGCCATGATGATAAAGGGATCATTTGGCCTGAATCTGTTGCACCTTACCGTATTGGATTAATTAATCTTCGTTCGGGTGATGCAAATTGCGACAAAGTATCAAATGATATTTATACGCAGCTGACCAACAATAATGAAGAAGTTTTATATGATGATCGTGATCAACGTTTAGGCGTTAAACTCGCGGATATGGAATTGATTGGCCTCCCCTGGCAGCTTATTATTGGCCCTAAGGGTATTGCACAAAATACGGTTGAACTTAAATGCCGTAAAACCAATGAGTCTCAAGAACTTAGCCTTGAATCAGCGCTCAATCACATGACTAAAAATAATGCGAGAGCTGCATGAGGAGTCTCGTCGGCTTTATCGCATGGCGTTATTTACGCTCTAAACGAGATGAAGGCTTCATATCCATCATTGCCTGGCTTTCATTGATTGGTATCATGCTTGGGGTTGCAACACTTATTATTGTAACCTCCGTCATGAGTGGTTTTCATAAAGAGCTTTTACGTAATTTCATAGGCGCTAGCGGTCATTTGACCATCAGCGAACCTTATGGCCTCATCAAAGATTATGATGAGCTGTCTTTAAAAATAAAGACAATCAAAGGTGTCACCCATGTTTCACCTTTCATTCAAGGCCAAGTTTTAGCAAGCGCCAAAGGTAATGCTGCAGGCGCGCTCGTTCGTGGCGTTACACCCGAAGATATGGAATCACGCGACACCTTTCGTAATGCAATCATACAAGGATCATTAGAGGCCTTTAAACAAGGTGGCATTTTAATCGGACATCGATTGGCAGACCAATTGGATCTTCATGAAGGCGATCGGATTGAACTTGTTGCAGCAATCGGCAATGTAACCGCTTTCGGGACTATTCCACGCTCAAAATCTTATATTGTGGGCGGCATTTTCAATCTAGGCTTTCAACAATATGATCTAGGCGTTATTTTTATGCCTTTAGAAGAATCCAAAGTCTATTTTAAAAAATATGACGGTGTTGATAGTCTTGAAATTTTTACAGATAATCCTGAAAACACTCATTTTTTCAGACATGAGATCGTTAAATTAGCTGAACGCGGTCTAAATGTTCTTGATTGGAAACAAATGATTGGCTCACTCGTCAATGCGCTTGCTGTTGAACGTACAACCATGTTTATTATCCTAACCATGATTATTTTAGTGGCCTCTCTTAATATTATTTCAAGCATGATTATGCTTGTTAAAACAAAAGGTAAGGATATTGGCATCTTGCGCACCATGGGCGCCACACGCGGTTTTATTATGCGTGTCTTTTTTTGGAGTGGTGCAAGTGTGGGCATTATCGGCACCATTTTTGGCACCATATTAGGTATTGTATTTACCAAGAATATAGACGCAATGCGGAAATGGGTTTTATCCTTTAGTGGTGTCGACCTTTTCGATCCACATGTATATGGTTTTACTAAACTACCTGCTGAACTTAATTTTCTAGAAATTTTACTCATTGTCAGTATTGCATTAGGACTCACATTTTTAGCAACCCTGTATCCATCCTGGAAAGCCGCGAAACTTGATCCTGTTGAGGCTTTACGCTATGAGTGACCCCTTTTTAACATTAGAACATATTTCGCGCGTATTTCATCAAGGTGATCGCGATATCCACGTCCTGAATGATGTGACGCTTCATCTTTACCCCAAACAAATCACGGCCCTGTTAGGACCATCTGGTGCTGGCAAATCAACCATTTTACACATTGCAGGATTGCTTGAAAAACCGAGCAAAGGTGACGTCAAAATTGCGGGCAAATCAACACGTCGTGCCTCTGACGGAGACCGCACCAAAATACGTCGTCAGCAACTTGGTTTTGTATATCAAGCGCATCATTTATTGCCTGAATTTTCAGCCCTTGAAAACGTCATGCTGCCATTGCTTTTAAATGCTACACCCAAGGAAAAAGCAAAAGATAAAGCAACTCAACTTTTGGAACGTGTTGGTCTTAAGGACAGACTTAACCACCGTCCTGCACAAATGTCAGGTGGGGAACAACAACGTGTGGCCATAGCGCGCGCGCTTGCCAATAATCCGAAGCTTTTACTCGCAGATGAACCAACAGGGAATTTAGATCCGCATACAGCAGAATCCGTCTTTCAAATGCTGATTCAAATTGTCAGAGAAGAAGAATTATCGATTTTAATTGCCACACACAATCATGAATTACTGCCCTTCATGGATCGTATATTGAAAATGGAAGATGGCAAGATTATTGAAATGAATGCGACACGTGTGGATTGAGGCTTTTTACAGCCCCAATCATTAGACTTCTTTCGCAACTCTACTACTATTGTAATAACATGCAAAAAAACTTAATCACTCATCCTCAGAAGATGTATCTTCAGAACTTTCATAATCGTCGCCCTCTGACGTGTCGCCTGAAAAACTTGAAGAGGAGGAAGAACTTTCCGATATTGATGACTCTAATTTTGCCTCAACTTCTAAATCATCATCTGAGCCGCCTGCTTCCTTAATCAAAACATATTTTATGCGTCCGCCCACCTCATCAGCCTCTAAGGAACGCTCATGCAGTTTTTTAAATAAAGGAACGAGTGCGCCTTCTTTACAATCACCACCATGATTTTTGAAAGTAATGGGCTTCATACTTGGAAAGCGAATCATAGCATGGCCCCCTTTCCCCTCATCTGGACAAAACTCACCACCCATTCTTTTTACCATGGATGCTATTTGCTCTGGGCGCCATTTCAACTTCGCAAGTAATTTCACACGATCGAAAAAAGTTTTTACCTTTTTACCCGCGCGAAACCCTTTCGTCACGAAATCGGGTAAAAATGTCGAACCATAAGAAAAAGCAGATCTTAAAGATGAACCAGCATGATCTCGTTTTTTGAAATCAACTTTATTTAATACCTTACTGGGCACCAAATCTAGCTCTTTCACCTCTTCAGACACAGCCTCTTTTTTTGTTTTTTTCTTTTCTTTTGTTAACGTAATATTCTTCACATAAGCCCGTCCACTTTGTCCAGCATCAGAACAATCGAAAAGTGGTGCCCTAACCTCAAAAGGTTCAGCGGATGAATCAGGCACTTTTGATAAGGGAACTGAAGATGCAATATCATTAGAAGCTCTATCTTTCGGGTATATGTTAGTTTTTTGCTCAAACATTTTTTTCGCTTTTCTCTCTTTGCGAGACACAGAAGATGAGCTCGAGGAAGAGGAAGAACTTTCTGTAGAAATCTCTCCACTTTTGCCTTTAGTACCTTTTTTGTCTTTTTGAAATTTTGAAGACACAAAAGCTCTCGTTTTTTCAGCATTAGACTTCGCTTTTTTCGATGTAGTTTCATGCATTGGACGCGCAGAATCAATCCTCGACAAATCAAAATCGAAACAGGGAGAAGACTGAGCAGAAACCAGAGAAAGTTCAATTTGTTTGCACAAAATTATTAATTCAGTAACAAAAAACTTTATTTGTTCATTGACACGATCAGAAGGCGCTTTATCACAAAAAATAGAGCAATTATTAATAAGTTTTAATATATTCCTAACATCGTTTATATTTTCTTGAACCTCGTCAATTTTTTTGTTTTTTTTAATATTCTCAATAAGTTCTGAACTAGCACTTCTAAATACTCTTAAAAATCTTGCCAAACGTACCCTCAAACTATCATTAGAAAACTTCTCTTTAGTGAACACCTGATAATAATGCTTTACCAATAACAACAAAGATCTTGAGCCGCTATATTGAATACTTTTTGTAAGGGCTTGGACCAAAAAATATGGATCTTGAAGCTCAATGGCCATTTCATAAAGTTCTGAAGCCTGATCAAAGCAACCAATATCTTCATAAATCTTTGCAAAAAAAAGAGCTAAATTGGGATTGTTTTTTATAATATTACAATCATCATGCAATATGTCTTTAAAAATACCTTTTTTTTCTAAATATCTCATAAGAATTTCGATACGATTTTTTGTTATTGTGTAATCACCAAAAATAATTTCTGAACCACGATGACAAATCGAACTAAAAATATCTCCATATAAAGAATTTTCTTTATTACTCTTAAAAAACGCATCAGGAAGAATCCCGATAATATCGATCAAATGATCAGGTTTTTTTTGCGAAGTCAAATTTATAATATATCCTAAAACCATACTTTTAAAATAATCAGAAATATTATTGCCATAAAAAGAAAATAATTGTTTCTGATATTTATTAAACTTACCCAATATATGCATATCATTTCGTTCTCCATCTAAATAATAAACAAAAATCTGTCCAATCAAATCAATAGGATCAGCTTTCAAAAGCGTTTTATATTCAGAATCAGTTTTATGATCTGCGTTACAATAACAATCCATTACATGAAGTCTAAGCTCAATTGCTTCATCTCGTTTCCCATTATACATTTTCAACTGAGACAAAATTAAATATACAGAAGATGTTATTGTTTTGATTTCCAATTTTAATAAAAAATAAGTTAAATTATTTTTTAATTCATCAATTTCTATTTTCAATTTTTCAAAAACAGGAATCAAATAACATGCTGTTATTATATGATTTTTCGGTAATTCAAAATGAATTAAAACTTCAAGATATAGATTTATTTTTCTTAACTTAACAATATCATTTAAATCTAAATATTTTGATTTTTCTTCAAAAGCTTTATGGATTTCTTCATTATTATTTTGAAAATTATGTCCTAACAAATTTTCAACAATGGAAGTTTCAATTAAAGTTTCATAATCAGCATGCTGAACAAATTCGTTAGCAATAATCTTTCCTTTAATCAAATCAAAAAAATAAGTTATTTCTTCATATTCTTTCAATAGGTGGCAAGTAGATTCTGACGATTCAGAACTAGAGAAAGAGCTAGAGGAAGAGCTAGAGGAAGAGCTAGAGCTAAATTCATCCCCAACCGCATTGGAAAAGCCCTGTTGGGCAAAAACACCTAAGATAAGTGACGCCAGAAACAACTTCATTTTCATCTTAAAACACCTTTCAATTAAACATAAATACGTTTAACCGTAGTATATTTTAAAACAAAATTCAATTATTATTTAATAAACATAAAATTTATATATGTAGATTTTCTAACTAACTTAATTTCAACTCCTGAATTCTCCATATAGGTTACGCACGACATGCGAGTATAAGGGTTTAGACCAAAAACAGAACCAGGACAAAAACAATGTATAGAAGATGGCAAGATTATTGAAATGTCTCCACCAAATATGAATCAGGGCTCTATTAAAACCACGAAACTCGAATCTGAAATTCAACATATTGAAAATCAATAAGTTCATTGTTGCTAAAATATTTTCTAAAAATAATCGTACTAAGAAGATAGTGAGATCCTCACTATCCGTCACTTTTTTAAAATAGCATAGAATGGGAATTTTCAATGAGTTTTAAAAGGGCTTCAATTGTGTGTAATAAAGATCTAACAACCATAAATTGAAAATTTATGGCCTTGTTTAAAAACTGACTGCGCAATTATCGAAATAAATATAACCTCATCCTGATAATAAAATTTTACATTTTAAAAAAAATTTGACATAATAAATCTTACTCTATACAAAGATTAAAATAATTATTTGGCAAACACCCACCTACTTCAAACGATGGAGGGCACAAAGATGTATAATTTTAGGTTCGCAATTCAGGCACAAAGAATACATGTGTTTGTGTACAATTTTTCTTCTTGACGCACATTTCATAATAATTCAAGTATATACACTTAAAAAATGAGGACATCATGCGCATTTACTTACTCCTTTTTATGCTTTTTTGTGTCAAAAATTCAGCTCATTGCGAAATAATAAAAGTCTCAACTTATGAAAAAGCAGCCTCCATTATTTCTACAGCAGATGAAAATACCTGGGTTATTTTTGACGTTGATGAAGTACTTATTACTTTTCAAAATCCACTTATGCCAAAACATGTGGATCAGCTCAGTCAATACATTTATGCACAGAGCAATGATTTTAATCTTATTGATTTACTATACACACCCTATAAAATGAAACTTATTCATGCTGAATGGCCAAGCCTTATTCACTCCCTACAAAGCAGAGACATTAAAACAATTGCGCTCACTAAAGCATCAACTGGTAAATTAAGTCATTTTGAAAATCTTACAGACTTAAGATATGATACGCTGAAAAAATTCAATATTCATTTCAATCGCTCCTTTCCAAATCTTGAACCTAGGACATTCGCAAAACGAGATTCTTATAGTAGTTATGCTCCTCCTTTATTTTCAAACGGCATTATTTACACCTGTGGATTTTCAAAGACAGCACATCTAGAAGAATTTATTAAATACTTAAAACAAAAACCAAAAAAAATTATTTTTATTGATGATCAAGAAAACAATACAAAAGAAATGGAAATATTTTGTCGAAAAAATAATATTGAATCTATAAACATCCATTATACTTTCATTGAAGAAAACGAGAAATCTACTTTTTGTGTGGAAAAGGCTCAACAAACATTTGAACAATTGCAAAAAGATAATATATTTTTGAGCTCAATGACCCCTCCCATTTTTCCACAACAAGAACCCGCACTTTTAAACTTAATGCAAATCGCAACAATAGATAATATTCAAGACACACCTTTTATTGATCATGTTGAATGGGCAAAAGAAATTTATATCTCCATTCAAGAAACCATGGAAAATAGAAAAAAACGTAACAGTCTAACACAACCCAACATATCACTTTTACATAATTTATTTACTGAAACAAAAAAATCAACTGCAGAACAAAGGGATTTTGATGATATTTCTTCCGAACCCAATACAAAATCAGAAGAAAATCATTCTGAAATCTCCCTCCCCCCCCAAGAAAAGATATCGGCACAAAATATCCTTGATAAATTTGATCAAAGGGATGCAAAAGACATTTTAACGCCAATGTTAAAAAGAATTTTTGAATTCAAGTTCGGACTTTATGAAATTGGCTCTTTATTTCTTCCTTATAGTCAATTACAACAAAACGAAGATTATAAAAAAAGCGATCCAACTTTTTTTACTGAACCTCAAAACAAAGAACAAGTTTTTAAAGCAGCATACAAAACATATAACCATATTAAAGGAAATGTCTTGTTTGTTTTAGGTCAAGCACCTGCTTATCTGGGTATTACGATTCAAGAAATTGCGCACACACAAAATGATCACGACACAACAATTATCAATGTTCCATTTTCTGGCTGTCCTGATTATACAAAAAAAATCCCAGAACATTACCAACCAGAATTATCATATCTAAATATTCTTACCCATAATAAAGAATCCATATTCCGCAAAATGCTTTATGAACATCAATTCAACCCCAAACTCATTGATTCAAAAAAAATATTTATTGTTGATCATTCCGATGGTCATTCTTTCGAAACCTTTATTAATTTACTCAAAAGATGGTTTGATGACGAGCAAATCCCTCACCCAGAAATGCATATTATTCATATGGGAAGCCCTACAAATCTTAATATAGCTGATATTCATTCTCAAATTTTCTTAGAAATAGACCCTGAATTACTTCATTCTTTTAACACATTAGAAGATAATTTACGTATTGTTCCACGTTTTACTGCATTATATTGGCGTGACAATTATCAAAAACTTTTTAAACAATACCCCAAATTTGACGCTATCCCTTTGATGGAACAATATAAAAAATTTGCACGTGAAAAAATGTCAGAGGATATTTTAAATTAAAAAAAGTTAATTACTGATAAAATCAAATTTTTTCATTCGGTTAGAATCAAAAAAAATCTAAACAACAAGAAATACTACAATTATATTAAAGCATTTACTATAAAAAGCGTTGACAAGGCAATCTTAATGACATATAATAAAATTATATTAGAACGTAAACCATTTTTGAAAGGACTATTTAAAATGAAGAAAATATTTTCACTAGCAATTTTCGCACTGGCCATTTCCTCGGCTAATTTTGCCAATGCAACAAAAGAAACAAATCCAGTAGAAGCACTCGAAACATTAGTACAAGATTACAATTCAGCAAAACCTGCCTATGAAGCGCTGATGAAAAGTGGAAAAGCAGGGCTCGACGATGCTTTTAAAAATCCAAACAGTTTTGTAAGCCAAATTGATGGCGATTATCTTGACAGAGTTATGAGTCTTAATGTAATTGCTTATAACATTTCATCAAAATTTGATGCAGATATTCCTGCAATGGCACAAAATAGCATTAAAAGACGCCAAGCTGCGCTTGCTCAAATTAAAGCTGACCATAAAAATGCAACGACTTCAAAAGGATGGGTTTACAATTCATCAAAAAAATTAAATGAAGAAGATCGCAAATCTATTACAAAAAGCATTAAAGAATCATTTGGTCAAGACTATACATCTAAGCTTGAACGTGCTGAAACACTTATGAAATTTGAAGACGAACTTGAAAAATTCGAAAAAAGAATCAAAGAAGAAACAAAACCATCTTTTATTGACCGTGAAGTTCAAAATGCTTATAACGCAGCCGTAGCAAAAGATGAAAACCTTCTTCAATGGAATCACGCATTTAAAGGCTATGTTGTTGTTGACAGCTTCCTTAGAAACAACAGAGAATTCGGCGGCTTCATTCTTTTTAACGAACAGAAAAATGACATGATTGTTGTTGTTCCAGGTACAAAATCTGCTTCGGACTGGATTAAAAACGTTCAAGCGTGGGGCAAAAAAGGCAATCCTGTAACAGGAGCTGGTCGTGGTCTTAATATCCATAAAGGATTCGGCAATGCATATGAAGAAAGCTTTGACAGCATTCAAAGCACACTCAATGCATTTCTTGAAAAGAATATGAATACTATTAAAAATTCAAAAAATCCTTTTAAATGTCATGTAACAGGGCATAGTCTTGGTGCAGCTATCGCAACAATTCTAGCTTATGATTTTAAAACAAATCTTTTAAAAGCAAAAAATATTGAAGTTGATTTAGACCTTATTACAGTTGCATCACCAAGACTTTTTGATTTAAAATCAGCAGAAAGAGTTGAAAAAGCACTCGGTCATGACAAAATACTACGTATATTTAATGAATGGGATATCGTACCTAAAATTATTCCTGAATGGTATAATTCAAAACATGTTGGTGTAGATTTTCCTTTACACGACAATCCATGGGATGAAGCTTACATGGGACCAACTGTTGTCAACCATTTCATGGCTCGTTACGCTCATTTGATTGGTGATGCATTTGCTGACTTAAAAGAAACTCTTGCGGAACGTGTTAGACTAGAAAAAGCAATCGATGATTTTGGACAAAACTACGCAACAGCCTATAACGACTTTAAAAATTACGTTAATGACAATGATGCACATGTTAAACATGTAAATCAAATTAAAGCAGAAGCCTCTGATAGCGATTCTGACTCTGAGTCTTATGACAAAATACGTAAAGACAAACGTGGTAGTGCTAAAGCAAAAAAAATTGAAGCTGCTAAAATTGCCAAACAAGACCTTAGTAAAGCTAAAAACCTAAAAGCAGAAGCCGATCGCCTTGAACAAGACGCAATGATGGCTTCTATCATGTTTGAGCACGCTAAAAACAAAGACTATAGCAAAAACAAACAAAGTGAAGAAGAATTAGCAAATTTTTATCAAGAACTTGGTTTGGACATGGATGATCTTGGCGAAGAGCAACCAACTCCAGATGCTATTGAAGCTTACTAAAACTTTAAACTAAAACTTTAAAAGGGGTGCCAACAGGCGCCCTTTTTTTATACTTACAAAATTAAATATTTACACTAATACTTCTTTAAACAAAAAAATATAAGTGATTAAAATTTTAATTTTTGTTATAATGATATTGTAACTATTAAATGGGGTGTGTTATGAAAAATTTTTTGTTGTTTATTTTTATTACTTTAACGTTTTTTTCTGCAACAGCTAATGAACATGCTGAAAAAAATAAAATTTTTAATAAAATTCTTTTAAGCATTGAAAATAAAAAAAGCGAAAAAGATCTTAAGTTTTATTATATGAAAAACCTATATAGTCGTTTATTTGAAAAATTTCAATCAGTTTCCAGAAGATTCAACCAATCGCATTCAAAATTTAACGATATTTTTGTTAATGAGTATTTTAAAGAAAAACAAAAAGAAAGAAAAATAAATCTTGATATACAGAAAAAACTTTATTTGAGTAAAATATCAAAGTCTGAGTTACAAGAAATTGCACAATTAAAAATTCATCCTATGGTTTTAAAATACGCCCTTAATATTGTTGGATCAAATTTTGATAGTAATGATTTCAAATTATTATTAAGCCAAAACTCTATTTACAATCCAGCAACACCAAATTTATTAAAAGAAATTTTGACCGATGTTTTTCAAAAAGCACAAAAAGAAAACGTTAATGCTGAAAAATTAAATATTTTTGAAAAAGCTGTTTTTGACGCTTTTGAGTCTGAAGAATTTCAGAAAATGTTATCAAATTACATTACAACAACAGATAAAGACATGCGCAGTTTTAATTACTCTGTAGCAACTGATCTACGAACACCTGAAAAAGAACAACTTGCACAGGAAATAGCGGATGGAGAGCTTGCTTATTTGAATAATCCAGAAATTTATCGTCTTAACAGACTGCTTGTTACAATTCTTTATAAAGCGAAAAAACTACTTAATGGATTAGATGAAGAGCAAACTAAATTTTTTCCTGTTTTTAAAGATTATATTAAAAACGAAGGAAGAAAAAAAATAATAGATTTTTACCAAAAATCTTTTATTAAAATTATGGCAACTGCCATGCCAGATGTATACACTTTGCAAGAACTAAAGGAAATTAAACATTTCAATAGGTTAGAGTCTGTTAAAAAAATACGTAAATTAAGCGCAGAACATCATAATCATGTTAAAAACAAACTGATTAAAGACATAAAAGCTGGAAAAGCACCTTTTCAAATAGCCCTTGTTAGAGCATTAAATATAGCAAAAAAACAAGGATTAGATTCAAAAATAATTAACGAGGAACTTGCAAAACTTAAAGTAGAATTTAAGGCTTTAAGCAAGGATTAATTTATTATATTTTTTGGGCGTGTTGATAATTCACCACCACGCCCAAAGGTTCCAGATCCTCTTCACCACCCACCCAAATCATACACATAGCCAATAGTGAAACATCAACAAAACCTGAGAATACATTATTAAAGTAACTTTAAAAAACGCCCGTTATGTGAGAGAATCAATAAAAACAAAATGAGCTTTAAAACCAATGCACCAACATCAACAAGCCCAACTGCCTTATGACCTAAATCGAGGTCGATGGGAAGATAAAGTATTTATTTGGCCATTACGTGTTTATTACGAAGATTCAGATATGTCTGGCCATGTCTTTCACGCGAATTATTTGAAATATGCTGAACGCGGTCGTTCTGAAATGATTCGTGCCATGCATATTCCTCCGTTATATTTACGCGAAAAAGAAAAAATATATTTTGTGATTCGAAAGATCGAAGTTGATTTTATAGCTTCTTGTTTCGTTGATGATTTCCTTGAAGTAAAAACAGATGTTTTGAAATTCGCACCCACTAATGTTTTGTTTTCTCAAGAAATAATGAAACAAAACAAGTTAATAGCATCTCTCAAAGTACATATGGCATGCATGAATTTAGAGGGTAAAATTACAAAACTACCCGAAATAATTAAAGAAATTTATAATCAATTACCCGATTTATCTTTTGCTAAAAATAGGGTATTAATATAGCAACTTAAATTCAACTTAGGCAAGATCGATGATTCAAGGCAGCGAAGATTTTTCATTTATAGGGTTGTTTTTACGCGCAGATTTAGTTGTAAAAACAGTCATGATCGTCCTTATTTTAGCATCCATTTGGTGTTGGGCAATTATTTTTGAAAAAATAACCCGTATACGTAGACTTAATAAAAGCGCCAATGAATTTGAAGATCGCTTTTGGTCTGGACAATCACTTGAAGATCTTTTTAAGCAAATAGGCCCTCAACCAACTGACCCTATGTCTTCAATTTTTGTATCCGGCATGCGCGAATGGGCACGCTCCTTACGTGCATCCAACCCTGTGCAAGGTTTACAAGCGCGCATTGAGCGCGTTATGACCGTTACCTTAGGGCGCGAAATGGAAGATCTGGAAAAATATATGAGCTTCTTAGCCTCCGTTGGCTCAACCGCTACTTTTGCAGGCCTTTTTGGTACTGTGTGGGGTATTATGAGCTCATTCCAAGCCATTGCGGTCTCGCAAAACACATCCTTAGCCGTTGTAGCACCTGGTATTGCTGAAGCCTTGCTGGCAACAGCTTTAGGTCTTGTTGCAGCTATTCCTGCAGTTGTTGCCTATAATAAAATTTCAAATGATTTAAATCGCTACGCAAAACGATTAGAAGCCTTTACAACAGAATTTAGTTCGATTTTATCACGTCGCGTTGAAGAGAAAGCAGCTTAAAGATGGCAGGACCTTTAGTAAGCCGTCGTGGCAGAGAAAATTATAAGCCATTATACGAGATCAACGTCACCCCTTTTGTTGACGTCATGTTGGTATTACTTATCGTTTTTATGGTTACTGCCCCATTAATGAATGTAGGCGTCCCTGTTGATTTACCAAGCACCAATAGCGCCGTTTTAACAGATCAAGTTGAACCATTGGTTGTCTCCTTGAACGCAAAAGAGGAAATTTACATTCAAGAAACGCAAGTGGCTTTAGAAGAACTCGTCCCAAGATTATTAGCAATTACGGAAAATAAAGACGATACCAAAATATTTGTACGTGGGGATGAAGCCTTGCTTTATGGTCGTGTGATGGAAATTATGGGGCATATCAGTGCTGCAGGTTTTAAAAAAGTAACCTTGGTAGCGCAAATGCCTCAAAATAAAGTGAGTGCAAAACCTAATGCAGCATCAAAAGATCAAAAGCTAAGCAAGAATAATGTTCAGCCAAAACGATAATTTCCAAAATAATGAAAGCATGAGCAAAGGTTTTATCTTTTCAATCATCTTTCATATAGCAATCTTACTTTTGATGATTATAGGTCTTCCTTTTTCGCTTGATAAAGAAATCATTATGCCGGAACTTGTCGGTTTTGAAATGGTAACGTCGCTCCCTGAAAACGCAGAAATTAAACAAGTTGTGCCCGAACCCAAGCCTGAACCCATCATCGAAAAACCAACACCTCAACCGCTTGTGCCACCTGAACCTGAATTTGTGCCTGAAGAAACTAAAATTGGTGCAATCGAAGATCAACCAACACCCCCTCCCCCTACACCTATCCCAGAACCCGATCCAATCCCAGCACCCAAACCTGAGGTGAAACCAGATATTAAGCCAGAGATCAAACCTGATATTGTGCAGAAACCAGTTCCTGTCAAAGACATAAAACCTGAACCAAAACCTATACTGAAGCCTGTTCCACAAGCAGCTGCCATTAAACCCATGCAGAAACCTAAAAACCCGAATGCACCCAAAACCAAAGAAGATAAAGAATTCGATGATGTATTAGAATCCGTTTTAGCAATGGATGAAGCGCCTAAAGTTGTACCAAAAAAACCAACCGAATCAGGCGGCAAGCAAGGCCCTAAGGGCTTGGATGATTCTGATATTGCCATGATTGCAAAACAAATTGAACCATGCTGGGAATTCCAGGAAGTACGCGATGTGAATATTGTCTTTAAAGTTGACATCAGCAAAGATGGCCATTTCACCAATCCTAAAATGGATGAAACCTACGAAATAACATCTAATCCCGTAAATCGTGCGATAGCAGATGCAGCACACCGCGCTATATTAAATCCAAAATGCAATGATTTTGGCTGGCTGAAAAAGAAATACGCTGATGTTTCATCGCTTAAAGTGAACTTTAATCCTAGAAACATGGTTGGATATTAACCTTCATTCTACTCCCCGCGGACTTCCCCACGGGCATATCATCACCCAAAAGTGTTTCAACCTATTGATATTTAATAACTATTGCTTGCTCCACCTCCTACGTCCCGCGACTTGATCGCGGGATCCGGACGATCTTTCCTAAAGTTAACATTGTATAAATTAAGCAATGACATCTTCTTTATTTACTTTCTGGATCCCGCGGACAAGCCGCGGGACGTAGGAAGAGAGGTTTATAATTATGGGCAATGATATGCCAAAGGGGGGGCAGGAAAGTGACCAATATCAATCAACCAATAGCATTTTCAAGTTGTTTTACTATGCTCTTATGAAATAAACATATCATCACTCATAATATCATTTACCCCATGACGTTCTAATTCTTTTTCTAACAATCCATCATCTAATTCTAATAAATCATTTAAAAAGTTTAAATCTCCATAATCTTTATCTTGCCCCACAAAAAGTGGCATCACGTCTTTAAAGGCTTCAGCCTCATCTTCTTTAAAATTTTTCCATGTTTTTTTTGCCTTTTCAAAACTTTTCATTACATCTTGATCTAATTCATACATATTAATCAACTCACTATTTTCCACAAAAAAACTACGCATGGATCTTAAAAAAGCAAGATAACTTCTTTTAATTGTTAGATCATATGATCTATAATAAGATGAAAATTTCAACAACAATTTTTTGTAACTTCCAAGTAGTTCAGGCGCAATTTCAGAGGGATCACTCTCCACAAACTCTTCCATAATTGGATTCTCATTTGGATGCTCATTATGCATTTTTTTCGAAAAATGAATCCAATTTTTATAATCTCGTGCAAAGCCTTTTGCAAGTTGATCATCCGTAATAGGTTCAGATTTAATCAGCGACATAAGATAAGCAGGTTCATTTTTAATCGCATAAAAAACACAAAATATATTTTTCAATTCTTCTTCACTTAAGACACGTTTTTTTTCATGTTCCTGATGATGCATCTCCGCTAAAAACAATTGTTCGGGCGTTGCAGAAATGTCATTTTCATAGGATTTTATTAATCCCACCAAATTAATCCATTTTGAAAGCGCTACATTATGAACAATTTTATCTTTTTTCATAAAATCACGTATCACTGAAGAATACGTTAATAATTCTTCGAAATGATTTGGTGCACCATGCCCTGTATTAAGAAGTTCTTTTGTATTACACTCAATGCCATTATACGTAAACCATGTTTTAACCAAACGTTCTTTACCCATTTTTTTAATTTTTTCGTAAAAATTAGTCCAATCCCGCATATTAACATTATTGTCATATGCATTTCCAAGTACTAAAAGAACATCATTAAAATTACTCGGATCTATTTTAAGGTTATATAGACGTCCTAAAATATCCCATTTTTCATTTTCACCTGAAGAGAGCCAACCATTATGAGAAATATACCCATCCCAACTATTAGGATATTTTTGTGCTTGCATCAACGCAGTTAAACCACCAAAACTAGCACCATATAGGTATTTAGGAACATTTTTAATATTATTTAAAGATGGATGAATAGATTCAGGATGTGTATTAATGACATGCAAAAAACTTTGAATACAATATTGCAATTTATTCATATAATTTTCAGTCATTTTAGATTGATGAATTTCATTATCTAACAAATCAGGTAAATTTAAATTAATAATCATAATATTTTGACGTGCTAAATAAGCATCAACACCTTCTAACACTGAGGGTTTATATGCCCATTTAAGACGCGCATCTTTTTTCCACCCACCATAAACATTAACTTTAATGGCTTCAATTTTACATGGATTTACAGGAAAATGAATTGTATATCCAATAGGACATATAGATCCATCATCAAGTCGTACATTTATAGTCCGACCAACATTGAAATTAACATTTACATCCATACCATCATTGTATTTTTGTTGATTAGAAATAATTCCAGTTCGCACTGAGAAAAATTCATTTTGCAAAGATTCTACATCATCAACATTATCAGAAAACAAATATTTATAAAAATCAGCATAAGGAAGCGGCACTATATTTACGGCATCTTTTTGACCATGTTGTTCTATAAAATTATTAACATCCCTGTCTATATTATTAAAATTTTTATTATTAAATTTTAAAATAAAAAC
>JAUYSY010000027.1 GCA_030696155.1 Alphaproteobacteria bacterium
TAATAATGCACCAACAGCCAATGACAGAAAGAAGAACGAGCCAGGAATAATGAGTTCAAGCCCAAAGAATATAAAAGTAAAAACGAACCAATGCCAATAATCAAGGTTTTGTAAAAAATCCATCATTATTTGCGACCCTCTTTATTGCCTAATGCATCTTTTGTAAGCTCGGCGATGCCACCAATAGCACCTATAAGGCTGGAAGCTTCAAGGGGCATAAAGACCATTTTAGTATTAGGGGCTGATCCAATTTTAGCAATCGCTTCAACATATTTTTGGGCAACGAAGTAATTCAATGCGTTGACATTTCCCTTGGCAATCGCTTCCGAAACCATGGTTGTTGCCTTGGCTTCTGCTTCTGCTGATCTTTCACGCGCTTCAGCATCTCTAAAGGCTGCTTCTTTACGGCCATCAGCTTCTAAAATAGTCCCTAATTTATCGCCTTCAGCACGTAAAATTTCAGCTTGACGTGCCCCTTCAGCTTCAAGAATTGAGGCGCGTTTTTCGCGTTCTGCTTTCATTTGGCGGGCCATAGCTTCGACAAGATCATGCGGTGGTGAAATATCTTTAATTTCAACGCGTGTTATTTTAATGCCCCAAGGTGCTGTTGCCTCATCAACGACGGACAATAATTTATTATTGATGCGATCACGCTGGGATAAAGCCTCATCAAGGTCCAAAGATCCAATAACGGTTCTAATATTTGTCATGGAAAGATTAAGAATCGCACGATTCAAATCGCTGATTTCATAAGCAGATTTCGATGCATCTAAGACTTGAAAGAAGACAACAGCATCAACACGAACCCGTGCATTATCTCGTGTAATGGCTTCTTGGGAGGGCACATCAAGGACATTTTCCATCATATTGACTTTAGCGCCAATTCGTTCGACGAAAGGCATTAAAATATGAAGGCCAGGCATTAAGGTTTTTGTATAACGACCAAAACGCTCAATCGTATATTGTTGCCCTTGTTTCACCGCAACGATGCTTGAATAAATAAAGATTAAAACGACAACAACAAGACCAATGGCAATATATTCAATAGGAAGCATGATAGAACTCCTTAAATAATTAAGACGCTAATTTTTGTTCATCAAACCCTAACACATCTTCAGTATTTTTGCCAAGTTCAATTTCTTCAACATTTATTGCACGTTTGGATATTTTTTCTATTGTTTGATTCAAAAGTCTAATATCTTCAACAGCTTGGTAAAAATGTGAGTCTAGTTTTTGAAGACGGGTCGCTAAAACACCTATGTCTTTCATCAGCAATGCAACTTCTTTTTGAATCAAAGCACCTTGCTCGCGCATGGTTGCATCTTTTAAAATCGCACGAATTGTGTTGAGCGTTGCCATTAAAGTTGTAGGCGAGACAATCCAAACTTTTGCTTCAAATGAAAGACGAATAATATCTGGAAAATTTGTGTGTAATTCGGCGTAAATGGCTTCACTTGGTAAAAACAAAAGTGCCGATTGGGCTGTTTCGCCTGGGATGATATATTTTTCGGCGATCGCATTGATATGTTTCACCATATCGGATTTAAATACTTTAGCATAAGCATCTTTTTCTTGTGCAATTTGCGTCGTGACCATGCCACGATAACTTTCCAAGGGAAATTTAGCGTCAACACCGATAGACCCTGGTGGATTAGGGAGTTTCAACAAACAATCAACACGTTTATTATTCGATAGGGTTTTTTGAAATTCATAAGCCGAAGGGGGTAAAATAGAACTGACCAAATCTTGCAATTGAATTTCACCAAAGGCACCACGGGCTTGTTTATTCGATAAAATATCTTGTAATGTGACGACCTGAGATGATAAATCGGTAATTTTTTGTTGTGCTGAATCAATGACACTTAATCTTTCACGCAAATGAGATAAATTTTCATGTGTTTGAACAGTGTTTTTATCTAATGTTATTTGGATTTTTTGATTAAGTACTTCAAATCGTTGATAAATCATTTCTGTTATTTGTTGCTCTTGTGTTTGTATGCGTTGATTTATTTGAAGTTGTGCTGCATTCTGATTATTGACCATTTGCTGCAAATCTTGCTGTAAATGCCCCCGCATTTGATGTGATAATCGATAGCCGAAATAACCCAATAAAGCTAAAATTAAAAGGATTGAGGGGAGAATAATATACCAAGTTTCAGTCATTGAAATGTCCAATAAAAATTTTTCTATACAAGCATATATCAGAAAAACATCAATTTAGACAGTTTTAATTGAGTGTTGTACAATAGGTGTAAACGTAATAAATGTCATAAATATTGACTTATTATAAGTATTAAGTTATAATAACTTAACCATTACATAAGGAAAAAATATGCGTGCGATTTACGAATACAATAAAAATATTCAAAATGAAGCCATGCAATTTGTGAAACCCCTTTTTGATCACCTTGGATTTAACTACTTTACGTTTGCACGTCATTATCATGGCGATAAATATTTTATGTATACGTCAAATCTCAATCAAATTATTGATGTTTTAACAAAAATTGATGAAGTTGAGTATCACGTATTTTCATACGCTCCCATACTCAATGAAAAAAAGAAAGTATTCTGGGATAGCTCAGACCCAACCAAATGGATTAAATTATATAAAGAACATGATTATTGTCAGGGTGTATCTATGTTTAACAGAAGCGATGAAGATTATGTAGATTCCTGGTTTTTTGCTGCAAGCAATGAAAATACTCAAATATCAAATTTATATAATAAGTATTTTGATCTCATTGAAAAATTTATTGTTTATTTTCAAGCAATAACAAAAAATTTATTGAATGTAGATAATCCTGAAAATCATTTTACCTACCGTGACAATATATATTTTAATTTAAAAAAAACAAATGATTGTACTGATACAGATTTTAAATTTTTTCTTGAAGCGATTAATTTAAAAAAGTTGCCATTACTTCTTCATGATAAAGAAATCAATTGTACACAAAAAGAATTACAAACTATGAAGCTTCTTTCAGAAGGATTAACGATTAAAGAAATTAGTAATTTTCTTGAAAAATCGCCCCGCACAATTGAATCGCAAATTTATGATTTGAAAGAAAAAATGAATCTTTTTTCAACCCAAAAATTGATTCATTATTTTAATAAATCTATTTATAAAAATTTTGGGTTTTAGGGTATTCAAGGAGAGGAAATAACATGCGTGAACTGTATGATTACAATACAAATATTCAAAATGAAGCCATGCAATTCATTAAACCTCTTTTTGATCATCTGGGGTTCAATTATTTTTCTTATTTCAGGCATTACAATGGCAATAAATTTTTCTCATATATGTCAAATCCTGACATTGTACAAAGGGTTTTGCCATCAATAGATGAATCTACCTACCATGTATTTCGATTTACACCCAAATTAAATGAAAAAAAAATTGTTTTTTGGGATGTTTCTCAATCTACTAAATGGTCTGCGTTATTAAAAGACCTTAATCATTACAATGGAATATCTATACTCAATCGAACGCATGAAGATTACGTCGATTCTTGGTTTTTTGCTGCAAGTAATACTAATACGAGCATATTGAATTTGTACAACAATAATTTCAACCTAATTGAAAAATTTATTGTTTATTTTCAAACAATAACAAAAGATTTATTTAATTTAGATAATCCTAAAAATTTGTTTAAATATCGTGATAATGATTTACTTCTTGATTTAAAAAACACAAATAATTGCACTGAATTAGATTTTAAAAATTTTCTTGAAGCGATTAATCTAAAAAAGCTACCCTTAATTTTTCAAAATAAAGAAGTCAAT
>JAUYSY010000033.1 GCA_030696155.1 Alphaproteobacteria bacterium
TGAGGCGAAGAAGAAACACGATCCTTCTTCATTAAAGACCTCGAAGAGAACCATGGATATTGTTCTATAAAATTCTATCTTTCAGAAAAGACAAAGAAAAAAATAAGGAGATATCTCTTGACTTAGGCGCAATTAGAGAACTAGACAATTTTTAATTCTATATCTCTGTTTGATTCTCGCGCCATTGTTTTCCTGAACGCCTTGAAGCGAAGCTTCATACGTAAATTCAGGATCCAGGACGAAATACATGCTCGCAAGAGGATGGCAAATTTATTTAAAAACGCCATGATCTGCGATCATGATTATTAATTGGACCCTGGATCTACGTATGAAGCTGCGCTTCAACGAGTCCAGGGAAACAAAGAGGAAGAAGCCTTGAAAACATAGAATTTTCAAAATAAATTAAAAATTACCCGGTAGATTGGAAATACTAATCTTCATAAAAACGCAACTCATCCCGTGCATTAAGGCGTGTATCTGGGGGCAATTGTGTTTTAAAGCTAGTCGATTCACCTGGATTTAATTTCTCTGCATTTACCTTGATTTTAGCAGATGTTAAAATCTTATCATCTCTTTTATATGGCACGATTTTAATTGAAGGAATAATTTTCTCATCATTTGATGTATTTTTTATCTCTCCTTCAAGAAGCATAAATTTTCCACCTTCGGGATTGCGATCAAAAGATGTTTTAAGGTTTTCAAATTTAAGCCCTTCTCCAATCTTAGGCACAGGCAAGCCGATCAATTCATAAAAACGCGCTGACCCTTCCCAGGTCTTCACAATAGATTTGCGCATTAATAATAAACTGGTAATAAAAATAATCAAAATCAAAGAAAAAATCAAAAGAACTGGCCAAAGTGGTTTTTTAGTTTTATCGCTTGTAGCTGCAAAACGTGGTACAGCCTCTCTTGGGTGAACAATAGTTGGTTTGCTTCTGGTAAAAACATCACTATCTTGAGGGGATTGCGAAGGAGCAGTATGCAATTGAAGTTTAACTTCAGACGAAGGGGTATTTAAATTTGGTGCATTATCTTCATCATTTGGAACAGCGTAAATATTTTTGGAAACATGAGGTTCAGGAATTGATTCTTTTGGTACAGACCTTGAAACGGTTCTTGCGCCAACGGCAATCTTTTCATCAAGAGCGAGCTGCTGGGAATCATCAATAAGATCATTTTGTGAAGCAATCCAAGAATGTTGGCACTTCGCGCATTTAACGCGTCTTCCCTCATCGCTGATATTATTTTGCTTTAATCTATATTGCGTACTACAAGCCGGACATTGTAAAATCATGGAGGCCCCCTCTTTCTTATTATTTATAACTTTTATCATTAGTTGATGCAAGTCTTACAAGAAAGAAAGTGGATATAAATCTCGCTTATGATGGATATTTTTTTAATTTTAGACAGGATTTTGAACATATTAAAAATATATAATGCATGACATCATTCCAAATATTAATGAACTCTGAAAAAGCCATCACTTTTAATAAAATTAAAGGTAATGATTGTATATTATTATCTTTTTTACCGCAATAAATTAAAATCCTATTTTGATCCAATGTAAATTTTTTAATTGAAATTTATACTTACTTTTAATAATAAATTGAAATTTTATAATAAATGTGATATATATTGTATAGGAAATACATTCTTTTTATGGAGGTTCAAATGGGAAAATTCAATTTTCTTGATTGGCTGGCCATGATTATTATGATTATTGGTGCGCTAAACTGGGGCTTGGTTGGTGTATTCAACTTTAACATTGTTGAATATATATTCGGCATCGGTGCTGTTGCTACCAAAATCGTTTATATCGTTGTAGGATTGGCAGCCCTCTATGGTATTGCAATGCTTTTTAAGTGCTTTAAAGGATGTTAAGAAGCTGCAATAATCGTGAGCAAATGCGAATGTCAGAGGTCAGGCGTTAGAAGAAGTGTCTGAAGTTCGCCATCGCCGTTATTTTTCTGACGCCTGACCCCTGTTATTCGCTTTTTATTTCTCATTTTATACGGAAGGAGGGGGGGGGCGCTTGATAGTGCCTCTCCTTCCTTTATCTTCTGCGTATTAAATTAAGCTCTCCAAACAATATTCAATCTTTTGTCTCGCCCACAATTCCAGCGATAAAATTTATAACGAACGGGATTTTTTAGGTGATATTCTTGATGATATTCTTCGGCATTATAAAAAACGGATGCAGGTATAATTGACGTTACAACGTTTTTACCTAATTTTTTTTCAACTTCTTGTATGGATCTTTTGGCTTTTTCCTCTTGATCTTCATTTCTAAAAAAAATAGCCGCCTTATAAGGAAATCCTTTATCGCAAAATTGTCCCTGATCATCAAAAGGGTCAATATTGTGCCAAAAAACATCCAATAATTTTTCATATGATATTACAGCAGGATCAAACACTATCTTTACTGCCTCAAGATGTCCTGCATGTGATTCATATGTAGGATTTGTCGATGTACCACCTGTATATCCAGATTTTACATCGATGATGCCAGGCAATTTTTTGTGCGTATCATGATCTTCAAAAGCAGCTGCTCCACACCAAAAACAGCCCATTGCAAAAATTGCTTCTTGTGTTTCCATTTTTTCACCAAAACCAATCGAAATATTAAAAAAACTTATCAGCAAAACAAAAATGTAAAATATAGAACGCATCTTATATCCCTCTATTTAGAAGGAATGATTGTGTTTATAGGAATGACTTCTCCCTTTGGCGTAAAAGAAAGAGCTAAAGAATTCATGCAATATCTTTTGCCTGTATGCTCCTTAGGACCATCATCAAATACATGACCTAAATGAGCATTACAACGTGCACAAACCACTTCTATTCTTGGGCCAAAAATACGTTTAAAAAAAGACTCTTCATGTAATTCAACAGATTTGTCATCAAAGGGTGCCCAAAAACTTGGCCAACCTGTTCCTGAATCAAATTTAGTTGTTGAAGAGAACAATGGATGATCGCCACCACAGCAGGCGCAATAATAAGTGCCCTCCTCATAAAATTTATCGTATTTACCGCTAAAAGAAGGTTCTGTTCCCTTCATGCGACAAATGCCATAAACTTCAGGCTTAAGATTTTTTTTCCAAAATGCATCTGTTTGTTTTTTAAAATCAAAACTCATTTCCGCCCCCGATTGTGATTGATTTTCAGCATGAAGATTAATAGATAGAAACATCAAACAAAAAAATAATATCTTGTTTAACTTAAAATTAAACATTTTGCCCCCCAAATAGCTTATTTTCTTTCCACATTCATATTTATATGGATTTTTGTTATTATACAATACATCGATTTTATATCTTGTACACTAAATTAATAATGACTCGAACAATGCATTATCCACTTCACTATGAATGTACGAAAAAAAAGAAGGTTAATAAAATTAAATCAACCTTCATAAACACGACAATATTCTAAAAATCGTCAAAATATAACATTTCTTCATCGCTTCCTTCTTTTATATCACCTTCTTTTAGGTCAGCATCTTTTACTACAGGGCGTTCTTCAATACCACTTCGTATCACAGAAGAAGATAATTGATACGGCAATTTTCCTGAATTAACGAAAGTGTCTATATAATTTATGACATAATGTCCACAGTCAGAATTATTCATCATGCCTTGGTGTCCTAAATAATAAATAGTAAAATCATTATAATAATTTTCTTTATGAAATTTTTTAAATATTTCAAGTATATGATCAAGATTGTAATAACTACTACTTTTTCCTTTTGAATCATATAAATTTACGTTTATCATATCCTTGTCAGTTTTATGAATATGGAGTAATGTATAATGCGCTCTTTCAAAAGACTTCATTAATATCTGATATTTTCTAGATTCTGCAAGAGGAATAAATATGTCTGTTTTTTTTCCTTTAAAATTAGCATCCGACAATACACTTCCAATAATATTTTCTAAAGATAAATTTCCTGATTCTCGTTTTTTTGACTCACTTACATTTTCTTCAAGATCATGCGCCGTATTTGTAATCACAATAAAATCATCTTTAACTTGTTTTTTAAAATGATAAGACGGCACTATATCGTCATAAACGTTACTATATGTAGCTTTTGAGGCATTCCAATGTTCATCAAAAAAACGCTTTTGAAGGTTCTCATCAAAAGTATATGTTGGTAATCTGTTATTATAAGAACATTGAAAAAAATTGAAAACAGCAGAACTATTGTAGTATTTTATATTCCACTTAAAATCAAAATGTTTTGCAACATCAACAAATTCATCTTCTATATTAAATTCATCATTTTTTGGATTAATAGAATTAACATTATCTGCATAAGAAAAAAGACAAGCAATCAACATTAATTTTTTATACATTGTTTATCTCCACAATTAAAAGCCACTACAATAAACAATAAATTATAAAAGTTAATATAATATTAATTTTACATTTACAAAATTTTAAATATAGTTCATCAATAGTTATATTTATAAAATTTTTTTATTATATAGAAGTTAATACTTTTTTATGAAATATATTATAATTATTGAAATTTAAATATTTTGAACAAACCAAAAGATGAGAAAAATTTTTTAAAATGAATAATCACTTTTAGAGCATAATTTAATTTTTAAAAAGACCAGCGCAAAACATAATTTTCAACACTGGTCTTATTTTAAATATTAATCATCGTAATGATCTTTACAAGACAAAATATTAACATCACCATTATTTACAATTTTGTATACAAGCCTATGCTTTTCTGTAATCCGTCTTGAAAATATATCAGAATTTTGTAATTTTTCAGGCTTTCCACGCTTTCCACCGATTTTAATATCTGCAATAAGTTCAGAGACTTTATTGCGTTCAAACGCATTAAGTCCAATCCATTGATCTTGTGCATTTTTATCAAACACAATCTTTATATCTTCTTTAAAAGAATTTATTTTTTGTTTCTGAATCAAAGCATTTTTTTCTTGTTCCGAAAGCTGACCACGAAGAAATTTTTTAAACTTATCACTTTGATCTTTTTTCTTTTGTTCACGCTGCCTTTTTTTTAATGCTTTAAGCTCTTTACGCTGTAAAAGATTCAATTCTTCCAATTGTTCATTACTAGCAAGATATTTTCGTTCTTCTGTATCACATAATTTTATATCAGCAAAAAGTTTCTGCACCTCAACAATATGGACACTATCATTAATATCAATTTTACGACAACCATCATCCTCCTCATGTCCCAACTCTTCTCTCATTCCAGCACAATTGTTTTGATTATCATCATCGGAAATCAATTTTTCTTCTTTTGTTTCAATTGTTTTTTGATCAAAAATTAAATGGTT
>JAUYSY010000035.1 GCA_030696155.1 Alphaproteobacteria bacterium
GACCATTAAGTCTTATGAAAGAAGGTGACTGGATTGTTTATTATTCATCAAAATTACGTTTTGGTGAAAATGAACTCTATCGTCATTTTACAGCAATTGGACAGATTTCAGCGGGAGAACCCTATCAATTTCAAATGAACACTCATTTTATACCCTGGCGCCGCAACATTAAGTTTTATCAAGCAAAAGATGCATCTATCTTACCATTGATTGAAAAACTTTCGTTTATTCAGAACAAGAAATATTGGGGATTTCCTTTTCGAAAGGGATGTTTTACTGTACCATTTAATGACTTTTCAATTATTGCTCATGCAATGGGAGTGTTAATAGATGATGCCGCCTTCTGATTTAAATCAATGGAGTCTTTACAAAACACCCGAAACAAGCCCTGGATATTTGTTATGGCGCACAAGTACAACCTGGCGAAAATTAATAGAATTGGCTTTAAAACCCACAAAACTTACACATCCTCAATTCGTTGTTTTAGCATCCATTGATTGGTTAAGCAAAGGCGATCAAAAAGCGAGCCAAGCTGATGTTGGCCGCCATGCTGGATTAGATCCAAATACAATTTCACAAATTTTAGGCGGACTTCAAACAAAAAATCTTGTAGAACGCATTAGATCAAATAATGAAAGAAGTAAATTTCATAGACTTACCCAAGAAGGAAGAGAGCGCTTAAGCCAAGCCATTCCCCTTATTGAAAAAACTGACCAAGATTTTTTTGCGATTCTTGCGCAAGATGAAGAAATTTTTTTGAAACTTTTAGGGAAATTACCTTACAATTATGGCAATTCTGGCAATTCTGTAAAATAGATACAAACGCCACGTGATTTGTCCCATAATTTATATTATGCACTACGCAAGGAATAAAATTTAATTTTGTTTAATTCATAATAAGCGTTATAATACGGCGTTTTCTAATATGAGGATTTAAAATTGAAAAAAATATTTTCTGTGTGTCTATCTTTTTTATCCATCAATTTTGTTCTTAATGCTGAACAATTACAGCCGCATGCAATCACTTTGAAAGAAGAAGATAAAATTCTTCTATCAAAAATTGAACAATCACTCAATAATATTAATACGCTTAAGACAGAATTCAGACAAATTTCTGTGGAGGCCCAAGGTCAAAAATCAGAAACCAAAGGTCTTTTTTTGTTGTCACGCATTAAAGGCGAATCTGTAAAATTTCGATTTGATTACGCCCCACCCCAAAAAATTATGATTTTGGGTGTTGGAAACAATATAATGTATTACGATAATGAAGTTGATCAAAAGACGCCTATTGATTTAAAATCAACACCAGCTGCTTTTTTAGCGCATGAAACAATTAGATTTAACGATGATTATATCGTGACAAACCTTATTAAAGATGTCAAAGACATAAAAATACGCATCATTCAGAAGAAAGATCCAGGCAGCGGTACTGTTGAACTTAATTTTGAACAATCGAATTTAAAATTAAAAGGTTGGCGTCTTACAGATGCGCACGGCACCGACACCATCGTAAACCTTTTAAGCCAAGAACATGGCGTTAAACTAAATCCTAATGACTTTAAATTCTTCAGTCCTGAAACGGGTGGTAAACCAAAATCACTTTATCCATAAAAGCAGAAGATGCTTTTCAAAGAAATAAATTTGACAAAGTAACTCAAAGAAAACATAAGGACAGATTTAAGATTCATAAAATTATTTATTTGACTTAATAAGTCAATTTAATTGACCTAAATAAATTCATATGATAAAAATATTTAATAATTTATTAAACATGTTAGGTTTGTCTATGAAAAAAATAACTCTATCCTTTGTCGTTTCTTTTTATTTAACAATTGCAAATTGTTTTGCTGGCTTTCATGAAGCTGTAGAACTTTTTGAAGCTGAAAAATATAACGAATCAGCATCCCTTTTTTTGGAATGCCATCAAAATGGTAATATGTTAGCTTATGATTATTTAAAATATTTACAACAAAAAAATATCGATGTTGATTTTAAAACGTCCTCCACTATAGAAGAATTTAACACTCATCTAAGTTCTGGATATTTAAAAGCTTCTCAACAATATATAGCTTACATAAACAATCAAAACAAAAAGAAACCAATCCTATCTCTCCAAGCACTATCACAAAAAAACAATTCACACGCAATGATATTACTGGGTAAAATTGCTGAGATTGAAGAAAAAAAACCATCTGGCCAAAAAGTAAAATTAATTAAAAAACAAGCCCTAAAAAAACCATTAGATTATTATCTTCAAGCTGCACAATTATACGATCGCGATGGGTTTTTAGAGCTTAAAAAACTTGACCCCAATCATCATTTCATTAAATTAAAAGCCTTTATTATAGAGAATTCACAAGAAGGTGCAGGAGAAGAAAAACTTGCTGATTTATTTTACAAAAAAAATGCATTTTCAGAATGGGCTCAATGGTTTCTTAGGTCCTATCTTTATGGAAGAAGAAGCAATTCAAAATTATTTATTGATTCTGTTGCGAGCAATTTAATTAAGAATGCAGTCAATACAATACAAAATGATGCAACAAGGTATCAATTTGATCTTCCTTCTTGTGTTAATGACAGCATCTTAGATATTGTTCATTTTCTTGCACATGAAGAAAATTATATAGCGCAAAATTTTATGGCAGCATTATATGATTTTAATTTTAAAGAATTAGCTAATGAGCATTTTCCTAAAAATATTAAAAATGCCCATTTTTGGTATACAAAAGCGGCACATAATGGTGATCTGTTGGCTTGTTATAATTCTGGATATATGAGTTATACTAAGTTCAATAAATTAAACATCTTTCAAAGAAAAGAAATACAGAAAGATATTAATGAAATTACAAATGCACTTAATTTTTTAAAAAAAGCAGCATTAGAAAATTACGAAGATGCTCTTAATTACTTACTTGCTTTAAATGAACAGATATATTTAATCGCTGAAGATCATCGTTTTACAGATCAATATATAGAAGCATTAAAAATGGGATATGAAAGACCAAATATAAATCAAGAATCATATGCCGTTAGATATATCGGCTTGATAGCAAAACACAAAAATAATGATCATTTATCTGAAGAAGCATTAGATGCATTTACACATAAATTTTTAAACAATGAACATATTCTTAATCAAATCGGTGTAATTTATAAAGATGGTTTATGTGGTATTGAAAAATCACCAGAACATACAAAGAAAGCAATTTCTTATTTTGAAAAATGTCTAGAAATTGACCCTAATTATACTGATGCTCTTTACAATTTGGGGCATATATTGCTTCATCATGCTATTAAATACGATTTAAATAAAGATGTTCTCTTTAGAATTATTGATCTTTCAATGCGCGCTTTTAATACAGGCGAAGTTGATGCTGCATTTGATTTAGGTGTTGCCTATTCTTATCTAACAGAAATGGGTGATGATTATTCTACTGAATGCATCAAGTGGTGTGAATGCTCAGCCAATACCCACAATAATGCAAAAGCACAGCTTAATTTAGCAATGTTTCACATTCAAGGTATTCATAATCTTTCTCAAGACAAAGATTTAATCTTAAATTATTTAGATAGATCTATTGAACAAAACAATACGCAAGCTATCGCACTAAAAATATTTATGCTTTTATTTTTAGATTTTGAACAATATCAAGTTGAAGTTATTGAATTATTTCAACGCGCCAACAATATAAATATTAATTGGATGCAAGAAGTTAATTTTGTATTGCCTCTGTTTGATGCCTTCAACAACCTGAAAACATTACAACAAAATGAACTTGACGAAGAGGCATTAGAAGACCTAACAACAGATCCTGTTTCAAGTGAAGCAGATGAGAGTTCTTCGGAAGAAGATCCAGCGCCAACGATACTGTTATCATCAGATACAATTGAAAAGAAAATACAAGTTGAATTAAAAAACAACAAAGACATTAATAAAAAGAAAAAAAATAAAGTTGTTCCTAAAAATAAATCTTTATCTTCAAAAATAAAACTTAAAGATAAAGAATCTGTGATCTTAGGCAATATTATGAATAAAAAATCTCGTAAAAAAGTTCGCTGGGATGAGTTTGTGAAACTTGCGCAACGTTATATGAAGCCTGGTGACTCTATTATGACCACTAAACATAATGGTTCAAAAGTAAAGTTTGATATTGCAGGCAATAAACTTGATATTGATATTCCTAAACACAACGAAAGAGCGTTTCTTGAAGGACGAAGACTTGAAAAGGTCAGAGAATTTTTTGAAAATTTAAAGCGTTAATATTGAAGGGGTTAAAATCACGGTGAAATCATCATAGTTTAACCCCTTGTTTTATGTTTAGACTTCTAATGTTAAATGTAAATTTTACTTTTAATTAAAGTTTTTAAATTGCCGCAGGGGCCCTAAATTTGGGCCCCGCTCTATGACAGGTCTTAAATAATTTTTTACTACCTAAAACCATTAATTTCCATATGTTCCAGTTAATTTCATAAAATTATTATGAAACATCAATAGTCCCTAATTTAAAAAATTTAAAATGGGTTTTTGTCTGGATAACGGCCTTTCATGAAGAATAAATTTGACAAAGTAACTCAAAGAAGATATAAGGATAGATTCAAGATTCTTGGCTTTTAAAGCTTACGGAGACTATAGATGAAAAGAACATATCAACCGAGCGTTATCGTTCGTAAACGCCGCCACGGTTTTCGCGCTAGAATGGCAACACCAACTGGCCGCAACGTTATAAATCGTCGTCGTGCGCAAGGTCGCAGAAAACTTTCTGCGTAGATTTTAACGCACAACCCATCTTATGGTCAAAATAGTTGTCAGCCCTCCTCTTCCGGCACTCATGTACTTAAGTGCATTCAGTTCCAGTTCTCTGGCTTCCTATATTTTGACTCATAATTTGAGCTAGGCTTAATTTAAAATCGCAATAAGTATTTCCTAATACCCATTAGGATTTTACTATCTGTGTTGAGAGCGCTTAGATTTAAGCGCTTATACATTCCTAGTAACACCGAAAAAACCTTAGGCAACTGCCAAAATTATGAAGCCTTGATGTGTTGATAGCTACCCTTAAAAAAAGAATTGATTTTAAGCGTTTAACCACAAGTGGCAAAAGCATCAAATCTAAATCATTCATTCTTCAATATAAACCCTTTCCAGACGCAATTTCACACGATCTTGAATCTTTACGCTATGGTTTAACTGTTACAAAAAAAATAGGCAATGCGGTTATAAGAAATCGTGTTAAAAGACGTTTAAGACCTTTGATTCGTGATCTTTTTTCAACTTTGGCCTTACCTTTTTATGATTATGTTTTTATTGCAAGACATTCTTTAATTGATCAAAATTTTGACCTTCTTAAAAAAGAAGTTGAGATCTCTCTTGAAAAAATAAAAAAAACTGTTACGTAGTGCTTATATTTCTATTAAAAAAGATACAGAAAACATGCTTGGAACTTTACTAAAATCATTCCTTATTTTTTTATTAAAGCTCTATCAAATCCTCATTTCGCCTTTCTATAGACCTTGCTGTCGTTTTCATCCAACATGTACACGCTATGCAATTCAGGCGATCGAAAAACATGGACCAATACGTGGCTTTTTGTTAATGTCAAAACGCCTGATGAAATGTCACCCTTGGGGGGATCATGGATATGATCCGGTTCCCGAACATAATGAACGAAATAAACGAGTATAAAATGGCGGATCAAAAGAATTTAATTATTGCACTCATTCTTTCAGTTGGTATTCTTGTAGGTTTTCACTATATTTACGAAGCACCACGTCAAGAACGCATTAAGCAAGAACATCGAATGCTTGCTGAAAAAAAAGCACAAGAAGCTGCTCAATCAGGCATTGTATCACCTACCAACCCAACAGGCGCAACGCCAGGTGTTTCTACCCCAACACTCCCACAAGTGCAACAAATTGTATCACGTGATGAAGCACTGAAACTATCCAAACGCGTGACAATCGACACACCTCATATGAAGGGCTCGATCAATTTGAAAGGCGGTTTTATTGATGATATAACTCTTAAAGATTATAAAGTGGTTAATACTGATGATAGTCCGCTCATTTCTTTATTCTCTCCACAAGGCGCTGAAAAACCATATTATGCTGATTTTGGTTGGGTAGCAGGTAATCATACATTAACCTCTTTACCTTCAAGTGAAACAATTTGGACGTCAACAAGCGAAACATTAGTGCCAAATCAACCGATTACGCTTTCTTGGGAAAATGGCCAAGGATTGCGTTTTGAAAGATTGATTAGCGTTGATGATCAATATCTTTTCACCATTACACAAAAAGTGATCAATAATACGACTCAAAATCACATTTTATATCCTTATGGTCTTATTTCGCGTACAGGCACACCGACACTTGAAGGCGCTGCTATTTTACATGAAGGATTTTTAGGCGTTTACGAAGGTAAATATAAAGAAACAGATTATAAAGATGCCTTGAAAAAAAGTAAGGTCGACTTTGACACCAAAGGCGGCTGGATGGGTATTACGGATAAATATTGGCTTGTGGCATTAGCACCTGAAAATGACAAAACATACAAATCCACCATTAACCACACTGTTTTAAATAATCAGGATAAATATCAAACAGATTATTTAGGACCAGATTATAATTTGGCACCTAATCAATCTATCGAACACAAAACATTTTTGTTTTCAGGCGCTAAAAAGCTTAAAATTTTAGCGGGTTATGCCGATACGCATAATATCGAACGTTTTGATTTAGCTATTGATTTCGGTTGGCTTTATTTCTTAACGAAACCTTTGTTTTATTTACTCGATTTCCTTCATAGTTTAATTGGTAATTTCGGTCTTTGTATTTTAGGCCTCACCATTCTTGTTCGTTTGGCTTTATTCCCATTGGCGAATAATTCCTATAAGACGTTTTCAAAAATGCGTTATTTAAATCCTGAAATAACACGTCTTAAAGAACGTTATGGCACAGATCGCATGAAGATGAACCAAGAATTGATGGCGCTCTACAAACGCGAAAAAATTAATCCAATGGCTGGGTGCTTACCTATACTTATCCAGATACCTGTCTTTTTTGCGCTTTATAAAGTGCTTTATATATCGATTGAAATGCGTCATGCGCCTTTCTTTGGCTGGATTCACGATCTTTCAATGCCTGATCCAACGTCGATCATCAATCTTTTTGGTTTATTGCCCTTTGAACCTTTCTTTACACTTGGCGCATGGCCGATCGTGATGGGTATTACAATGTTCTTGCAACAAAAATTGAACCCACAACCAACGGATGCGACACAAGCAAAAATCATGGCATTCTTGCCGCTCATCTTTACGTTTGTTTGTGCTAATTTCCCATCAGGTCTCGTGATTTACTGGACATGGGGCAATATGTTATCGATTCTACAACAATGGGCCATTATGAAAAAATATAAACCTAAATTAACAAAAGAAACCCTAAGTCATTTAAAAGCGCCTAAAAATGGAAAATAGTGACGATATTTTTGCTTTAACGCCCGAAATTTTAGAACTCGGGCGTTGGCTTTTTACCCAAGAGTCAACTTTTTTTAAAGGCGTTGTCTCTGAAAAAGGTTTACCCCTGACGACCTTGCCTGAAATTGCGTTTGCTGGCAGATCCAATGTTGGCAAATCTAGCCTTATCAATGCATTGACCAATCGTGCTTTATTAGCCAGGACGTCAAATACACCAGGACGTACCAAAGAGCTCAATTTTTTTGATTTAGGCGAAAGAATAACCTTGGTCGATTTACCTGGTTATGGGTATGCTAAAGCCGCTAAAAAAGAAGTGGCAAGTTGGCAACATTTCACCAAAATCTATTTGCGTGGTCGCGCACAATTACGACGTGTTTATATACTTATTGATGCGCGTCATGGTATAAAACAAACAGACAAAGAAGTCATGAAATTGTTAGATGATTCTGCGCAATCCTACCAAATAGTGATGACGAAATCGGATAAGGTTAAAACGCAAGAACTTCAAGAAATCGCTGAAAAAACGATGGAAGAAGCCAAAAATTTTGTGGCGTGTTTTCCACAAATAATAATCACAAGCTCTAGCACCAAAGAAGGCGTTGATCTTCTTCGTGGGGCTATTGCCAAACTTATAACCGAGATACAAAAATAATAAATACCCAGATTATGGGCAAATTCGTCGTCTAGCCTGTACACAAAAAGAAACTGGCCGGTACTCACGTACTTAAGTACGCTCCGTGCCGGGCGTCGCCTTTTCTAGACTTAGCCTCATAATTTGCGTATTTATGCTAAAGACTTAAGGATTGTTTAATATGATTGCTTCAAACAACATTGAAAACTGGGTTTTCGATCTTGATAACACGCTTTACCCAGCATCGCTTGGCATTATCGAACAAGCGCGCGAAAAAGTCGTTGTCTATATGGCTGATTTATTAAAAATAACCCATGAAGAATCTATCCACCTTTATCGTGAATTGCATAAAGATTATGGCTCGATTATGCGTGGTCTTAAGATAAAACATAATTTGCAACCTAAAGATCTATTTGAAACAATGCGTGGTCTTGATTTATCGCATGTATTACCAGACATTAAGCTTCATAAAGCCCTTTCCAAGCTAAAAGGGCGCAAAATTATTTTTACCAATGCGCCTCAATTACATGCTGAAACAATGCTTGAAAAATTAGGTATTTTGCAGCATTTCGACCATATCTATGATATTAGCGCCGCCAATTATATCCCCAAACCTTTGCCTGAAACCTATAATAACTTTCTTGTAAAATATAATATTAATCCTGCAAATTCTATTATGTTTGAAGATGTCCCGATGAATTTAAAACCGGCCTCTGATCTTGGCATGATGACGGTACTTGTACGCAATAATCCTGAAAGCTTTTTACCCGATTGCAAAAAAGATTATATTGACCATATTGCCGATGATATTGCAGAGTGGTTACATAACACTTATATGGAGTAATTCTTCATGAGCAATTCATCTATCGACCTTGCTTGGGAAAACAGAACACAACTTACATCCGAGCATATTTCCCTTAAGCAAGAAATCGATCATATTATTGATCGTCTTGATGCAGGCACGTTACGCGTTTGTGAAAAAAAAGACGGCCTTTGGATCACGCATCAATGGATCAAAAAAGCAATTTTGCTTTCATTTAGATTGAATCCTAATCGTTTAATTAAAAACGGTCCCGATGATGCGCCATGGTTTGATAAAGTTTCCACCAAATTTCAACATTGGACGAGCCAAGATTTTGAATCATCAAAATTACGTGCTGTCCCCGGATCAATTGCACGTCATGGCGCCTTTATAGGCCCCAACGTCGTGCTGATGCCAAGCTTTGTGAATATTGGTGCTTATGTCGATGAAGGAACGCTTGTGGACACTTGGGCAACGATTGGTTCCTGTGCTCAAATTGGTAAAAATTGTCATATCTCAGGCGGCGCTGGTATTGGTGGCGTTCTTGAGCCCATTCAAGCGAATCCCGTGATTATTGAAGATAATTGCTTTATAGGGGCGCGATCAGAAGTTGCTGAAGGCGTCATTGTTGAAGAAGGCTCAGTTCTTTCCATGGGGGTTTATTTGGGTGCTTCGACCAAAATTATTGATCGTCAAACAGGCGAGATTTTCATGGGCCGCGTACCTTCTTATTCCGTTGTGGTGCCTGGTACATTGCCTTCTAAACCTATGCAAGACGGATCCCCTGCCCCCAGTCTTTATTGCGCCGTGATTGTAAAACGTGTTGACGCACAAACGAGATCTAAAACAAGCATTAATGAATTATTACGTAATTAAGAGGATTCCATGCTTGATCCCTTTAATTACTTACCCTCCCTTATGCTGAAGCTATTTTTCATACTTTCCCGAAGAGAGAGGAACTTTGAAATTAATTCTCTTACTTCCTACGTCCCGCGGCTTGTCCGCGGGATCCAGAAAATAAATAAAAAAGATGTGATCGTCCAATTTATACAATGTTAACTTTAGGGAAGATCGTCTGGATCCCGCGAACAAGTCGCGGGACGTAGGAAGAGGGTGGGGTTTATACTTATGGGTAATGATATGGCCGCGGGGCTTAGAAGAGGGAGCTGAACTATTATTGATCCAATTAAACTTACGCAAGATCTAATCGCATTGCCTTCGATAACACCTTTTGAAGCAGGCACGTTGGATCTATGTCAGCATCATCTTGAATCATTAGGATTTGTTTGTGAGCGTTTTGTCTTCAGTCAAGAAGGCACACCAGATGTCGATAATCTTTTTGCAAAATTTGGTACAAATGCACCTCATCTTTGTTTCTTAGGGCATTTAGACGTTGTGCCACCTGGAGATAGTACTCTTTGGACTTATCCGCCATTCGACCCCCATATCTCGAATGGTTTGCTTTATGGGCGAGGTGTGGCCGATATGAAAGGCTGCGTCGCCTCTTTCATTGCAAGCCTTCATTCTTTCATCAAATCTAAAAGTTTTAATGGATCCATCAGTCTTATCTTAACCTGTGATGAAGAAGGGCCTGCGATTAATGGCACCAAAAAAGTTTTGGATCATCTAATCAAACGAGGCGAAAAATTTGATGCGTGTTTGGTAGGCGAACCATCTTGTCCTACATATCTGGGAGAATCCTTAAAGATTGGTAGACGAGGCAGCCTAAACGGCAAAGTAACTTTTTGTGGTAAACAAGGCCATGTGGCCTATCCACAATTAGCACATAATCCTATTCCTGAAATGATCGGATTTCTTGATCAATTATCTAGCATCGAGTGGGATCAAGGCACTGAACATTTTCAACCCACAAATCTTGAAATAACGTCGATTGATGTTAATAACAAAGCCTATAATGTTATTCCTGCGAAAATCGAAGCGCAATTCAATATACGTTTTAATACGCTTCACAATTCGGAGAGTTTAAAAAAGCATATTCAGGGACTTACGAACGATCCTGATGATAAATTTCAATGGCAAGCAAGTGGCGAAGCTTTTTATACGCAAAGCGAAACCATCGCCCAAATTTTACAAGAATCTTGTCATCAGGTTTTAGGACATCGTCCTACTTATTCAACAACTGGTGGCACTTCCGATGCACGTTTTATCCATATTCATTGCTCTGTTATTGAATTTGGATTGGTGAATAAAACAATTCATCAAATTGATGAATGCGCGTCTATTGATGATATTTACAAACTAAAAGATGTGTATCATCAGTTTTTAGTAAATTATTTTTCCTGATGCCATTTATAGTATCATTTGATACTATCAACACAAGAAAAGTTTCATCTATTTCCGATTTTTAGATTGTTCTTGCCTGATCATTCGCTCTAAATTTGCTTTCGCATTATTTCTTTTATTGACGTCACTCATATCTTCAGCTTGTTCACTCAACAACGTTCTTGCTTTTTGTAATCTATTCGGATCATTTGCTGCAGGTCCCATAGCTTTAAGATACATCCCACCTAAAAATGTTTTAGCAAGCTTCTGTGATTCCTTATCAAATGTTTTATTGCTTGCATTTGTTAAAAGGCGAAAAGCTTCTTCTTGTGAAACACGCATATTCGCAAAAAAAGCTGCTTCATTAAGGTTAATGATACCCAAAAAAGTTTCAGCAATATGTTGCGCTACAGAAGAATATTGATTTGAATATGCACTTAATAACAATTGAACAGCTTTTAGAGGAGCAGAATAATGATTCTGTGGATGTTTACAAGGTAAAGAATGCAACCTGCCTAACATTGCTTCAGCCAAATGCTTCGCCTCAAGGTCAAAAGATTTGTTATAAGCATTATTAAAATAATTAAATGCCATTTCAAATCGGTTTTGAGAAGGTTCAGCAGGAACAAGATCATCTATATATATTCGACCTAAAAATACTTCAGCTATTTGTTGCGCCACTAAACTAAATGTTTTTGTACTTGCAGATGAAAAATAAAAAAAAGCACATTCAAAACGATCATCAGCATATGTTATAGGTATAAGATTTTCGAAATACATTCTTCCTAAAAGAACCTCGCTTATTTGTTGCGCTTCCAAATTAGATGTGCTTGAAGCCGCTTCAAACAAAATAAAAAAAGCCTTTTGTCGTTGAATCGATATTTCTTCTCCAGGTGCCAGCCCTTCTAAATACATTTTACCTAAATTCATTTTTGCTATATGTTGCGCCTCAGGATAATTTGATTTTTGAGATGCTTTCGTTAGCAAATCGCAGGCTATTTGAAATCTATTGCAAGATTCTGACTCTGGTATTAAATTATTAAAATACATTTCCCCTAAATGCAGTTCAGCTATATGCTGAACTAATGGATCTTTATTTTCATTTAATGTATATTTAAGGAAAATAAATGTCATTTCATAGCTGTTTGCTTTTGCATTTCTAAAATTAGTAAAATAATTTTCTATTAAAATCATAGAATCAGTCGATGCTTCTATAGCACTAGATCCGTCTTGAATGTTTAGCGAATGATTGATGATATTATTATCTTCTTCGTCGTGAAGAATGTAGTCAGCATATTCTTTTATATCAGAAAGTTCCTCTAAATCACTATCAGATTTATCATCATTTTCAATAATATTATTTTCTTTTTTTTCTTGAATAGCAAACGAATTATTTTCTTTTTTTATCTCAAGACCTTCAGGTATTATAAAAAATTTATTATATTTAGGCATATTGATAAGATCGTATTGAACACCAAATGCATCTCTAAATCTACTCATCCCTTGATAATCGATAGAATCAACATGTTCTTTATCGCAAATTATAATTCCTTTTTCATCTTGCGTTAGCTGAACATCCAAAAAATGGGGCAATGTAATGCATACATTATTATCAAAAGTAATAATGTGATCTTTTCCATCTTTTGAAACGATCGTAACTGCATTAAGTGAATGCAAAGAAAGCGTAAAAATAGCTGTGAGCAATGATATTCTTTTCATTTAATAATCCTAATAATTTGTCTCATAATAAACTAAGTCATCGATGCTACCCATACAACATATAAAAGTCAATAAAAAATAGTTTTATTGACTTTATTAATAATAATAAAAATATCTATTGGTAATTATAAATAAACATTACAAAAATAGTATTTAATTTTTGATATACCAAAATGATTTGGAAATGCAGATTTTTGAGTCTGAGATTTGAGGTGATTTTTTGATGTCAAAAATTACGACAGGTAATTGTTTTACCTTAGAAATTTTTGGTTCAAAAAGCAGCCAAAAATCATAGACTAAAAACGGTAGTTTCAGATTATTTTGGTATATGATTAACAACCTGTAAAAACGCATCTATATCTGCCCAAATATTTTTGCGTGTCTCTGCTGATTCATCAAGAAGGCAATGACGTGTATGGGGATATATTTTTATTTGGCCATTGGTAAATGTTTTAAGAATATCTTTATATGCTTCATTTTTTATAACAGGATCATTTTCTGGACTTAGAAGCAACATCGGCATATCAATTTTTTTATTTTCTAATAATTTATGGAGGGCTGTAATTGATTTAAAAGTGGCTTCAAGCCATCCAAAAGTGTAGCCACGCACAAGATATTGATCATGTTTCATTTGAATTTTGCGCCTTTTCGAAAACTGATCGGCATCATGTGTAAAAGGATTTTCTTCAAATGGTTCAAATTCTGGATCATTCAATTTATCACCAAAAATATATTTTTCTTTATATCCTGTAAGCATCATAGCTTTAGAGAGTGCACGTGCGACTTTAGGGTGATAAGGTGCCGTTCTGATGTCAACCATAGGCGCCGAAAGAATAATACCTTTTACAGGTGTAATTAATTGTTCTAAAACATAACGTAAAGCTATATTCCCACCCATAGAATGCGCAAAAATATATAAAGGGGGTTCAAGATCAGGTAAAACAATTTGATTTATAAATTGGGTAAGGTCTTTAATATAAGTGCTATAATCATCAATATGACCTTTT
>JAUYSY010000044.1 GCA_030696155.1 Alphaproteobacteria bacterium
TGACGATCATTACGACGGTCGCCGAAGTGCACCAAGAATTTTTTGACTCGATCGACGAAATAGCCAAAGCAAAATGTGAAATCTTTGATGGTTTGGTTGAACCTGGCATTATTATTTTAAATCATGATTGCTCAACCTTCACACAACAATTGCAAAAAGCACGTGACGTAAAAAATGCAAAAATCGTCACTTTTGGATCCCATGTAGATTCTGATGTTCGGTTAATGAAATTGACGATGAGTCATAATCAATGTGATGTTCAGGCGCAAATTTTTGGTAAATCAATTGCCTATCATTTAAATACGAATGCGCGTCATCTAGCGTTTAATTCGCTTTCTGTTTTATCCAGTATTGCATCTTTTGGTTTGGATGTTGAAAAAGCAGCTTTAGCATTACAATCTTTTGCACCTTTATCAGGGCGCGGCAAACAAGAACTGATTCATTTCAAAAAGGGCTCATTCCTGTTGATTGATGAATCCTATAATGCAAGCCCTATTGCTGTGAAAGCTGCCCTAAATGTATTGGGGTCAAGTCAAATTGGTGAAAATGGCAGACGCATTTTCGTTTTTGGGGATATGCGTGAATTAGGCGAAAATGCGCAGAAATTTCATGCTGATTTGGCGGGTTCCGTTTGTGCTGAAAACATTGATTTGGTTTATGCGTGTGGTGATTTATCCAAGGCATTGTTTGAAGCAATACCTGCGCAAAAACGGGGTCTTCATGGGGAATCTTCAGAAAAACTTGCGGCATATTTGCCGGGCATTGTGCAATCTGGTGATGTGATCATGGTTAAAGGGTCATTGAGTATGAAAATGAAATTGGTTGTCGATTCGCTGAAGGGTTTGCGTGGGTAGATTCAAAAAGACTCGTTGTATATCTTTTAAATAAAACTGATATTTAAGATATAAAGAAAATAGAAGGTAAGTTGGATTGACTTTACTGAAAATAAAAATATAGATATAATAAATACGATAGAATAAAAATATAAATATGGGGGAGTATCAAATGAAAAAGGTTTCTATATCAATGTTTGCCTTTTTAGGCGTCTTAATTTCTGCGCATGTCCATGCTTCGGCTGCTGATGCCAATACTCAATCTATTGATGTTTATGCAAATAATTGCAAATTTAATATTGATAAATTGAGAGGTCAAGACGCTAATATTCCAAGTGCAAAAATAAGTAATTATTTGTCGCGAGAAGAATATATACGAGAATTGAGTCAGCTGGATCAAAATCTAAATGATCGCAAAAAAGAATTAACAGATACTATATTGAAATTAAGAGGTGAAACAGATCCTAAACGTAAAGATGATATGCAGCTTGGATTTAATCAACAATTGATGGCTAATTCGACGTATTGTAAATTGGCGACTGACACACTCTTTAGAAAGATAGAAGACACTAAAGAAAGTACAAGGGCTTCATTAGCATTAAAAGCAGAAGGTGTTAAAGGTGCTGTAAAAGGAGCTTTTGGTAAATAATTGCTTGTTTATTAATTTTGAGAAGAATATTCAGCGGACGATGGTATGTAGGTTTCAATGTAGATTCAGGTGTTTGCGTCTGCTGAGTCTGTGGGTCATGTGTTTTAGTGCTGTTGTGCACAATTATCACTGGATGCATGCTGAAAGATTCTTTTCTTAGTAATCTAGGTACAGTTTTACTATTTTCCATTTTGGTTAATAGAGCTTCATTCGTTGGTCATTTAGGTAGAGACTATTTTTAAATTTTGAATTGTCTTAAAATGTGAGGGTATTTAGTAAAATAAATATCCTTTTTTTGTATAGTTAAAATTTTTATGAGATGATTTTTTATTTCAATGTTAGGGCCTTATCAAGAAACGTCTGGATTCAAAAATATCCATTGTAGCTGTGTATAATTTAGTCAAAATCTTGACATTTTAGTGTATGTGTAATACAGTAATGGTGTAAGGTAGGAGGATCAAATGACATATACAAGTGTAACACAGAAATATCAAGCGACGATTCCTCTTAATATTCGAAAACATCTTAATCTTCATCAAGGGGACCGGCTTGGGTTTGAAATTGTAGATGGAGAAGTTATCATCAAAAAAGTAACGCCTCTTGATATAGAATTTTCTAAAGCGCTTGAAAGTACCCTGTCTGAAGAATGGGACTCAAAAGAAGATGAAGAGGCGTATCGTGATTTATAATCAATTCGATATCGTCAAAGTACCATTTCCGTTTACAGATAAAGATACATCCAAGAAACGACCGTCCATTGTGCTTTCTTCATCAGATTATCAAAAAAAACATAATCATCATATTCTTGCAATGATAACATCGGCTAAAAATTCGGCATGGTCAGATGATATTTCAATTATTGATTTGAAAAAAGCTGGCCTTCCAACGGCTTCTTTTATTCGCATGAAAATTTTTACATTAGATGTGCGATTTATTCTTGAAAAATTGGGTTATCTTGCTGAAGAAGAAAAAATTCTTCTTGCGGAAAATATAAAAAAATATTTGCCTGTTTGATTGGGTTAAGAAGGAGAGGGTGGTAATGCTTTTCAACACAGGGTAGAAGCATGAATAAAAAATCTATATTATTTGTCTTAAGTATTTTTTTGAGTAGTTGTGTACCAAAACAATCTATTGATTCTCATTGGCATTCAACAACAATGAATGATTTAAAATTTATAAAAAATACACTTGCAACACATTCTGCACCCGCTGTTAATTCACAGGATCATCAATTTAACAATTGGTTAGAGAAGGGGTTTGTGCAAGCAAGCGAACACGCAAAAAAAGTTAAAAATAGTGATAATCACACTGATGTTTTACAATTCTATATACGTGGTTTTAAGCTTGATCATCTGATGTGCCGCATATTAAATATTTAGGTGATTGGTATGATGCGGAAAAGTTAAAAAAGTTTGTTTTAGATATTGTGAAGGGCTAGACAGTGATTATTGATTTAATAATATTTTGGTGTGAATTAAAAAATACTATTAGGGACTGTTGACTTTTGGTTTAATAAAATGAGCGCAAGCTCGTCATTGCGAAAATAGCCGAGCGTTTACGCAAGGCTGCTTGTGGCAATCCATACTTTATTACTACAGTATTTATAAGTGTGGATTGCCGCGTATGCCCTCGTGCCTAAGCACTCAGGCATTCTCGCAATGACAAAGTTTTTGTTTATTTTTCTGTAGGTTGTATGATTTTTTTATGAAATTTTAAAAGATCCTTGGTCTAATTTTTAAATTTTTAATACTTATTTACAAATTTTTAACTAAAAAAATATAATATTAAAATATGTAATCAAATAACTATGCAATGGAGATGAAAATGAAAAAGTTTTTTTATGTTTCGGCATTTATTTTTGCGAGTGTCACTTTTTTTGATAAAACAGCCTATGCCGATTCTTGTGATGATGCGATGAATCATGTGAGGGAATTAGGGAATAAGAATTTAAATTTTGTAGCGAATAATATTCATCTGGGTAAAAAGAGGAATGAATCAAAGGCTTTGTTAGATGCTAATCCAAGTGATCCCAGGGCCGTTGAATGGAAAAAAGATATCGAAAAGTCGCAAGAAGTTGGCCTAAAATTTCAAGAAAATATGAAGGAATTTGATCCAGCTCTTGCAACGGTCAAAGGCGCATGTGTGAATGCGGATAAGAAAAAAATGGATGACTTTGATAAAGAAGGTCAAGAATTTTTTCAAAAAATAAATGAGATCTTTAAAAAATAACAATTTAATAAATGTTATTGAGATCTTTGACAGGGGTATTCAGTTAAATGAATGCCTCTTTTTTTGTGCTGTTCAGTTAATCTGTTAGTAAAAAATGCCAATTCGTTCTTACATTAAGTCTATAAATAATTAATTTTATTAAAATCATTGTTTGTTTTATTATTTTTTCTTGACACGTGAATTATTGTTGCCATAATTTTGGATATGTTAATTTATATATTTTAGGAAATGAAAATAAAAAAAATTGCAATATTACTTTCTGTCTTGGTTTTTGGAAATAATTCTTACGCATGTTTTAATGTTGATTTGTATCAATTAGAGAAAAAATCGTCAAAAAAGATTCAAAAATATAAAAGTATATTTGAGTCTTTGAAATTTAGTACAATGGATTACATTAAATATTTAAAAAATATTAAAACAAAAGATATTCCTAGTAAATTAATTTCTAATAAACGCAATTTGCTTAGTAATAATGCATATCAAGCAGAATGTGCTGAAACAGTGCGTAAAGATTTGAATCATATTGTTCAATTTATGGATATTTTTTGTGAATTTCGTTTGGCAAAGGATAAATTTAATGAAAGGTTATTGATTCAAAAAGTTCAACAATTTCTTGCGTCGAAGAATGATTTAAGTGAAAAACATATTTGTTCAGCATCACGTTTTTTAAAAAAACTAGAAGATAATAATAAAAAATATATGAATACATTGGAATACTCCTATTTGGTTGTTGATAAATCTTTGTTTGAATTTTTAAAGCCAATAATTAATTATTATAAAAATGATATTGATCGGTATGTAAGAGATACAATTATTCAACCAGATGAGAAACATTTATATAATAATCCACTTTTTGCTTATATAGATCGTTCTTTTAAAAAAAGCGGTTATATGCAGTTTCAAAGTTTAATGAATGAATTGCATAGTAGTTTTTCGCAAAATTCTTTAGCTTTATTTCGTTTCTTTGAAGGAAAGCCAGAAGAGGTCGAAATAAAAAATGATAATGATATAGACCAAAAGAAATCTGAAGAAAAAATTTCTATTCCCGTTGAGCCGATCCAACAACATGTTGTTGCGTCAGAAAATATTCAAGTTAATGATATTGATGGCTCTAAACAAGATTTTTTGCCTTCAATCGAAGATCAGCCTTTCTCTAAAGTTCAAATGGAATCAGAAAAAATAAGTATTGGTGACGATGCAATTGAAATGCCAGTGTCTCTTGTGAAAGAAGAAATTATTTTAGATGATGTTGTAGAAGATAATTTTAACGTTGAAGCGAATCGCTGGTGGCTTGGTTATGAGCTTGAGAAGAAGTTACAATCCAAAATTGCAAGAGATCAATGGCGCTTAAGGGACAATGAGATTACGCCTCAGGTGCAATTTGTAGAAAAAAATGAGGAAGAAACAATTGCTCTAATTTTAGGTGTATATGAAAAAAATACTTCTTTTGATATGTTGTCGCACATCATAAAACCAGGGAATTTACGTAAATTATCAGAACTTAATTGGAAAACTGATGTTAAAAAACTTCTTGGAAATCTTGCTGCTGAAATACATGAAGATTCAAGTGGCTCTCGAATGAAAGTTGTTTTGAATGGCATTAAAACTGTTTTTCATACACATGGGACAATCGGTATGGATACGATTAATGGTCATTTAAGAGAATTTTTAATCCAAGCTCTTGGGCATGGATTGTAATATTAGTTTGAGAGACCAGCAAAGTTAAATTTGTTGGTCGTTTTGAATGAGGTTGAATGTTCTACAGCATGTTGATTAAACTTCTTTCGAAACTCGCTAATGTGAGATGAGTGATAGAAGATTCGGCACAGGTTACCCGTGTATTCTTCATACATGAGGATCTGAGTATCGAAGCCACGCATCAATCGACCGCAGTAGTATAGTTTCGAAAGAAGTCTAGTTTTTCTTCTAAGTTTTATAAATCAAGGATCAGCTGCTATCCCAATCAGTTTTAGCTGACTGGGATAATAAGGTTGATAAAGTTTTAACGTTCTGGGAGTTCTCTTTTTACGCTTGTTAGTTTTTTTGTCTCTGGAGTGGTCTGTTTTTTAGTATCTTTTTCTGCTGGCTTTTTTGGAGCAGGTTTCGAAGCCGTTTTAGCTTTTACAGCAGGTTTCGAAGTCGTTGGAGTTTTTACAATTTTTTTTGGTGCTATAGCGGTTTTTGCAACTTGGTGTTTAGTTGCAACTGCGGCTTTTGAGGTAGGTTTTGATGCTATAGCGGTTTTTCCTGCTGGGACAGTAGATTTCGCTGCTATTGAAGCTTTTGTTTTTGAGGCAATAACTTCTATATTAACATGCGTTGGTTGAGAAGGGGAGCTAATCCAAGCTTTTTCTCTTCCTGTTAACATTTTATCAACCTGCGTTTTGCTTTGCGGTTTAACCGATTCTAGGGTTTTTGATTGTAGTGCAGGTTGTTTCTGCACGAGTGAGGCTTTGGTGGTAGGTTTTTTTCTGTACTTAAGTTTTGTAATAGGTTTCGCCGCCGTTGTAGTAGATTTTATTGGTTTTGATATTGGGATTTTTGAAGCAGATGTAGTAGATTTTGTTGCTATAATTGAGACTTTTGTATTTTCTTTAATTTCTGAAACAATATCGTGAATGTTTTTTTCTTTTTTTGAGTTTTCTAAATTAAGAGTTGCGATTTCTTCTGTTAATATATCGAGAATATCTGATATCTTAGAATTTCTTGAATGTATTTTACGTTTATATCTTACAATATCAATTAAGTCTATATCAGATTCATTGTATTCTTGTGTTATGGTGTTTATTATTCCAGTCATTAGCGGGGGGCAATGTTCTTCGATCGTTTGCAGAAGAGCTTGTTGTATATGGTCTAACTCTCTTTTTGGAAATAGCGAAGCTTTTTGTGGTGGTTCGATTGCTTCAGGTGTTTTTGCCGAGGTTATAGATTTTGAAGTAGGTGCTTTCTTTGCAGCAGCAGATTTTATAGCTATTTTTTTTGGCTGAGCAATTTCTTCTAATCTTTCATGCAGAATTTCATTGGGCAATATTCGCATGACAAATTTTTGCGCATTTTTAAATCCTTCTTTTGGGTCATCTTTATAAATAGCTCCAATTAAGGTTTCGATAATATTGCAATATTCAGTACTTCTGTCTTTCCCAGGAAATGGTAAATTACGTTCAATATTTATATGAGTTAGATAAATATCAGTTAACGTAGTGTTACGTGTAAGAAATTGTCGTAATTCATTAAGCAATCCTCTGCTTTCGTCTGGAAACAAATCAATGAGTAGTTCTCTTGTAATTATTTCTAGGACAGAATCACCGAAAAATTCTAGATGTTCGTATTTGTTTTTTGTCTCTGAGGATTGTAATTTTTTGGGTAGTAAGGGATGTAAAGCGCTCAATATAAGTGTTTGATCTTTAAATTTATATCCGATATTTTGATATAATCCGTCAAAATCAATCTCGTTTTGTTGAGAAAAATTTTCTTTAACAAGTTGAAATGACTCTTTAAGTGCTAGACTATCTCCAAAAGTAATATTTAGTATGAATAATGAATATATTAGTATATTGATTTTTTTCATTTATGTAATCCTTTTTTATTGCAACTAGGATGTTTTGTATTATTATAATTTAATTTTCTTATACTACATATGTATCTTTGTTTTGTTTTTCAATAGTAAATAAAATATTTATTAATTGCTATATTTATTAATATTGTGTATTCGTTTGCAATAAAATATATAAGAATTTATTGTAAGTTAATTTATCTTTTAATTTTTTGTTGATTCAATGGAATCAACACATGTTTACACATTCTGTGTATGTTCATAAAAATAAATTTACAAACACCCCTTATTAATGCTATAAGTCCAAAGATTCTGCATGTTTTTTTCAGCAATGAACACAATGTATAGGATTAAAGATTGAATGGGAGGTACTTGTTTGTACCGTTTAACCATAATATAGAGGATAAAATGGCAAAAAAGATTACAGGTTATATTAAACTTGTGGTGTCCGCCGGGAAAGCAAATCCATCGCCACCAATTGGGCCGGCTTTGGGTCAACGCGGTTTGAACATCATGGAATTTTGTAAGGCGTTTAACGCGCAAACACAAGGCATGGAAATCGGGATGCCCGTTCCAGTTGTGATTACTGTGTTTGGTGATAGAACATTTACGTTCCAGCTTAAAACACCACCAATTAGCTATTTCTTGAAAAAAGCTGCAAGTTTACCTAAAGGTTCTGCGACTGCAGGTCGTGGATACGTTGGTAAAGTCACAATGGCTCAAGTACGCGATATAGCGAAGCAAAAAATTGTTGATATGAATGCCAATGATATTGATGGCGCATGTCAAATGATTATTGGTTCGGCACGTACCATGGGTATCGAGATTGTGGAGTAGAAAATGGCTAAATCTGGAAAAAGAATTCGTAAAGCCTATGAAGGTCTCGACCCTTTAAAATCATACGGGATTGACGAGGCTTTAAAAATCATTAAAGGGCGCATAAGCGCAAAATTTGATGAAACAATCGAAGTAGCTGTTGCGCTTAATGTTGATCCTCGTAAAGCTGATCAAACAGTGCGTGGCATGGTTAACTTACCTAACGGTACGGGTAAAACGCTTAAAGTAGCTGTTTTTGCACGTGATGCTAAAGCTGAAGAAGCGAAAGCTGCCGGTGCTGATTATGTTGGTGAAGACGAACTTATCGATATGATTTCACGCGGCGACATTCCTTTTGACCGTTGTATCGCAACTCCTGATATGATGATTGTTGTTGCAAAAGTCGGTAAAATTTTAGGACCACGTGGGCTTATGCCAAATCCTAAATTAGGCACTGTGACGATGAATGTTAAAGAAGCTGTTGAAGCTGCAAAAGGTGGACAAATTGAATTCCGTGCTGAAAAAGCTGGTATTGTTCATGCAGGTGTTGGTAAAGCAAGCTTTTCTGAAGATAAGTTAGCCGAAAATATTAAGGCGCTTATGGAAGCTTTGAAAAAAGCGAAGCCCGAAACAGTTAAGGGTACTTATATCAATCGCGTAAGTTTAAGCTCTACAATGGGCCCTGGCGTGCGTGTTGATTTAATTTCTCTTGCAAATTAATAAATAATCAGATACAAATGAAAACCTAGTGCTATTGCGCTAGGTTTTGTCCGAGAGTTTGGGATGTGTAAAAGCGTAATTCCCATATGAGACAGAGAATACAAGCTTCTGCAAGTCGATTCATTTCACTGCGCGGATTGTTTCTCTGAAAGAGGGCATAAGAGTTAAACTCTTTCACAGATTGAACGAAATGTTCGATAGTTTTGGAGAAAAAAGTGGACCGATTACAAAAGAAACAATTGGTCGAAACACTTAGTGGTGAATTCAAAAAGTGTCCGCTACTTGTTGTCACACGTCAAACAGGCCTTACAGTGGCTGAAGTGACGGCCCTTCGGGTTAAAGTGAGACAAGCTGGTGCGTTCTTTAAAGTTACCAAAAACAGCCTAACAAAAATCGCCTTGAAAGATACGCAACACGCTGATCTTTCAGACTTTTTTCAAGGGCCTACAGCAATTGCTTTTTCTGAAGATCCAATTGCCGCTGCTAAAGTTATTGTTGAGTTTGCAAAAACAAACGATAAAATTAAAGTAGTCGCTGCTGGACTCTCTGGTAAAATGCTCGACGAAGCAAGTGTTAAAGCTTTGGCTGCATTGCCATCGCTCGACGAACTTCGTTCAAAATTGCTTGGACTTATTTTGGCGCCTGCAACGAAAATTGTTGGTGTGCTTAATGCGCCTGGGACACAAGTCGCCCGCGTGCTTTCAGCCTATGCCGAAAAAGGTAACAATTCATAAGTGTTTAGACATTATCTAGATTTGGAGTAAAAAATGGCCGATTTACAAAAGCTTGTTGATCAACTTTCTACACTAACAGTTCTTGAAGCTTCTGAGCTTAGCAAAATGCTCGAAGAAAAATGGGGCGTTTCTGCAGCTTCTATGGCGGCTCCTGCTGCTGTTGCTGCTGTTGCTGGCGTTGCCGCTGAAGAGCAAACAGAATTTGACGTTATTCTTTCCGCTGCTGGCGAAAAGAAAATCAACGTCATTAAAGTTGTGCGTGAATTAACAGGTCTTGGGCTTAAAGAAGCTAAAGATCTCGTTGAAGGTGCGCCACAGCCTGTTAAGCAAGCTGTTTCTAAAGACGAAGCACAAAAAGTTAAAGAAAAGCTTGAAGCTGAAGGCGCAAAAGTCGATATTAAATAACGATTTTTTAAGCTTTTACGGAAGGGGCGCGCAATTTATTGCGTGCCTTTCTGTACTTTAAAGTGTAGATGTTTTGAATTTAGGATAGCGTTATAAGGCTAATTAAATTGTTTTTCTTATAAAACAAATAGCTATAAAGATGTTATCAATTAAGGTTTAGGTTTTTGAAATTGTTTGACGCGTCAATGGGAAAAACAACTATTTTTTCTTTTGTATATATAATGAATCTTGCTCAAACATTTTCTTTTTTTGTATTAAAGCGCAGCGTATTTGCGCTCAATTATTTAGTTTTTTTGTGCCGTTTTATGAATACAGACTCAATCTTACAATGTATAAAGCAAAATATTTCTTTTTTGCGTGCTCAAATTGCACATATTGTACGTTTTAGATTTGTCTTGGGATATAAGCGCAACAAAACACACTTCTTTCTCGACGGATTTCCCCACTTTGTGCGGGATTACGTTTTTAGCCGCCACTAAAAATAAGAACTTAAGGAGCTCCAATGGCCAAACTACTTGTTGAACGGAAAAGGGTTCGTAAAAATTTCGGACGTATTCCCGAAGTAGCACCAATGCCTAATTTGATAGAGGTTCAAAAAACTTCTTACGAAAATTTCCTTCAAAGGGATGTTGATTCTACAAAAAGACCAAATTCTGGTCTTCAAGAAGTGATTGCTTCTGTTTTTCCCGTGAAAGATTATTCGGGTAGAGCGCATCTTGAGTTTGTAAAATATGAATTTGAGCCTTCTAAATATGATGTGGATGAATGTCGCCAACGTGGTATGACATTTTCGTCGCCATTAAAAGTGACTTTACGTCTCGTCGTTTGGGACATTGATGAAGACACTGGGGCACGCTCTATTCGTGACATTAAAGAACAAGACGTCTATATGGGTGATATTCCACTCATGACCGACGAAGGTACTTTTGTTGTCAATGGTACAGAACGTGTTATCGTTTCACAGATGCATCGGTCACCTGGCGTGTTTTTCGATCATGATCGTGGACGTACACATGCTTCTGGTAAATATCTTTATGCAGCCCGCATCATTCCGTATCGTGGATCTTGGGTTGATTTTGAATTTGATGCAAAAGATATTTTAAACGTTCGTATCGATAGACGTCGTAAGTTACACGTAACAACTTTATTGCGTGCGCTTGATTCAGAATACACCGAAAAAGTACGTATCGAAAAAGCTAAAAAGGGTGAAGATCTACTTCCTTCAGATGTTTTCGGTATGAACGAAGACGAAATTCTTTCAACTTTCTACAAAACAATTACCTACACATTGACAAAAAATGGTTGGGTTGTTGATTTTGATATTGAAACGTTGAAAGGGATGAAGCTTCCTGAAAATCTTGTTGATGCTGAAAGCGGCGAAATTAAAGCTGAAAAAGGCGTTAAAGTTACACCACGTTTGGCTAAAAAATTAGTTGGTGAAGGTTTAAAATCACGTATTGCATTCCCTGATGAGCTTTTAGGTCGCTACATTGCCCAAGATCTTGTGAATGAAGATAATGGTGAGATATATGCTGAAGCTGGTGACGAAATATCTCAAGATATTTTAGATCGTTTGATTAAGCTTGATATCACTATTATTCCGACCCTTGCAATTGATCATATTAATATTGGACCTTACATACGTAATACGCTTGTAACGGATCGCGCGCGTTCACGTGAAGAAGCATTGATCGATATTTATCGTGTCATGCGTCCTGGCGAACCACCAACCTTGGATGCTGCAGAAGCACTTTTCTCTGGTTTATTCTTTGACATTGAACGCTATGATTTATCGGCCGTTGGTCGTGTTAAAATGAATTCGCGTCTTGGCCTTGATTTGCCAGATACGTTTCGCGTATTGTGCAAAAAAGATATGCTTTCCATTATCAAGGTGTTAACAGATCTTAAAGATGGACGTGGCGAAATCGATGATATTGATCATCTCGGTAATCGTCGTGTACGTTCTGTTGGCGAGTTGATGGAAAATCAATATCGTTTAGGTTTATTGCGTATGGAACGTGCGATCAAAGAACGTATGAGTTCTGTTGATATTGACACGGTCATGCCGCATGATTTGATTAATGCGAAACCGATTGTTGCTGTGTTGCGTGAATTCTTTGGATCATCGCAATTATCTCAATTTATGGATCAAACCAATCCATTGTCTGAGATTAACCATAAACGTCGTTTATCAGCTTTGGGACCTGGGGGTCTTTCGCGAGATCGCGCAAGTTTTGAAGTTCGTGACGTTCATCCAACGCATTATGGTCGTATTTGCCCCATTGAAACACCTGAAGGTCAAAACGTTGGGTTGATTAACTCACTAGCGACTTACGCACGTGTCAATCAATATGGTTTCATCGAAACACCTTATCGTAAAGTCGTGAATTCGAAAGTGACAATGGATGTTGTTTATCTTTCAGCGATTGAAGAAGGTCGATATTATATTGCGCAAGCCAGCGTACCGTTAAAAGAAGACGGTACTTTTGCTGAAGAACTTGTGAATTGTCGTTATAACAGTGATTATGTTTTAGGTCGTCCTGAAGATATTCAATATATCGACGTTTCGCCTAAACAAATCGTGTCAGTTGCTGCATCTTTGATTCCTTTCCTTGAAAACGATGATGCGAATCGTGCCTTGATGGGCTCGAACATGCAACGTCAAGCGGTTCCTTTGTTACGTGCAGAAGCGCCACTCGTTGGAACGGGTATGGAATTACCTGTTGCACGTGATTCAGGCGCTGTTGTACTCGCTAAAAGACCAGGTATTGTTGATCAGATTGATGCAAAACGTATTGTGATTCGTGTTTCTGCTGAAACAGCGCAAAACGATGCGGGTGTTGATATCTATAATCTACTGAAATTCCAAAGGTCTAACCATAATACATGTATTAACCAAAAACCACTTGTAAAAGTCGGTGATTTTGTTAATGCAGGCGATATTATTGCGGATGGTCCTGCGACGGATTTAGGAGAGCTTGCCTTAGGACGTAACGTTCTTGTGGCTTTCATGACCGCCAATGGATATAACTTTGAAGATTCTATTCTGATTTCAGAACGTATTAGTCGTGATGATGTGTTCACATCAATTCATCTTGAAGAATTTGAAGCGATGGCCCGTGATACGAAATTAGGTGAAGAAGAAATTTCCCGCGATATTCCAAATGTGGGTGAAGAAGCTTTACGTAATCTTGATGAAGCAGGGATTGTCCATATCGGTGCTGAAGTTATTCCGGGTGATATTCTTGTCGGTAAAGTGACGCCTAAGGGTGAATCACCAATGACACCTGAAGAAAAATTGCTTCGTGCGATCTTTGGTGAAAAAGCATCTGACGTCCGTGATAGTTCTTTACGTGTCCCTCCTGGGGTGCAGGGAACTGTTGTTGAAGTGCGTGTGTTCTCTCGTCGTGGCGTTGATAAAGATGAGCGCGCCTTATCGATTGAACGTACTGAAATCGAACGTATGGCACGTGATAAAGATGACATGCTCGCCATTTTAGAGCGTAATTCTAAGGCACGTTTACAAGAATTACTTCTTGGTCAAAATGCAACGAAAGGCCCTAAAGGCTTCAAAGCTGGCATTTTAACACAAGAAATGCTTGATACGTTTACATTCCGTCAATGGCGCCAATTTGTCGTTAAAGATGATGCAATTATGGATAAAATCGAAGCTGTTAATAAGCATTTCGATGATTCAGTTGATCATTTGCAAGAAAAATTCGAAAGTCGTGTTGATAAACTCCAACGTGGTGATGAATTGCCTCCTGGGGTTCTTAAAATGGTTAAAGTCTTTATCGCTGTGAAGCGTAAGCTTCAAGCAGGCGATAAAATGGCTGGTCGTCATGGTAATAAGGGTGTTGTTTCTCGTATTGCGCCTGTTGAAGATATGCCTTACATGGAAGATGGTACGCCCGTAGATATCGTATTGAATCCATTGGGTATTCCTTCACGTATGAATGTTGGTCAAATTCTTGAAACCCATTTGGGTGCTGCAGCTTACGGGCTTGGTAAAAAGATTGAGCAATCACTTCGTGCCTACCGTGAAAGCAATAACATCAACACGATTAAAGATGTTTTTACACAGATTTATGGTGAAAAAGCCTTTAAAGCAGATATGGGTGATTTTAAAGATCAAGAAATTATTGATATCGCGCATCAAATGAAAAAAGGTGTGCCGATGGCAACACCCGTTTTCGATGGTGCTAGTGAAGATGATATCAATGCGTTATTGGCTTTAGCAGGTATTTCACGCACAGGTCAGTACATATTGAAGGATGGTCGTACGGGTATTCCTTTTGATAGACCTGTGACTGTTGGCTATATCTACATACTTAAGCTTCACCATTTGGTTGATGATAAGATTCACGCACGTTCCATCGGACCATATTCACTTGTGACGCAACAACCATTGGGCGGTAAAGCGCAATTTGGTGGACAGCGTTTCGGGGAGATGGAAGTCTGGGCGCTTCTTGCTTATGGTGCTTCTTATAGCTTGCAAGAAATGCTGACGGTTAAGTCGGATGACGTTGCAGGACGTACGAAAGTCTATGAAGCAATCGTTCGGGGTGATCATACGTTAGAGGCAGGTATACCTGAATCCTTTAATGTTCTTGTTAAAGAGCTTCGCTCTTTGGGCTTGAATGTGGAATTGCTCCAAGAAGATGTATAATTCTTCTTTATGATATTAAGGCTTAGTCTAGATGGCTAAGCCTTAAAAAACAAAATTTTTAAAAGACCAAAAAAGCAAATTCTTCGGCGATAGAACGAAGAAATATCTTAGATGGTCAACATGAGTGAGGCGTTTAATGAAAAATGTCATGAATCTTTTCGGTCAGCAAGGCGGCAATGTACAAAGCTTTGACAGAATGCGTATATCGATTGCTAGTCCTGAAAAAATACGTTCTTGGTCCTATGGTGAAGTCAAAAAGCCAGAAACCATCAATTATCGTACCTTTAAACCTGAACGTGACGGTTTATTTTGTGCGCGTATTTTCGGACCTATTAAAGATTATGAATGCTTATGCGGTAAATATAAGCGCATGAAATATCGTGGCATTGTCTGCGAAAAATGCGGTGTTGAAGTCACATTAAGTAAAGTTCGTCGCGAACGTATGGGACATATCGAACTTGCTGCACCTGTTGCACATATTTGGTTCCTGAAATCACTCCCAAGTCGTGTGTCAACATTGCTTGATATGACACTTAAAGATATTGAACGTGTTCTTTATTTTGAAACCTATTTGGTTTACGAACCTGGTTTAACACCTCTTAAATTAATGCAAGTTTTGTCGGAAGATGAATATCAGCAAGCACGCGAACAATATGGCGATGAATCTTTTTCAGCGGGTATTGGTGCAGAAGTTATTAAACGCATTTTAGCGGGCATCGATCTTGAAACAGAACTTAAAACGCTTACAGAAGATTTACGTGAAGCGAATTCAGAATTAAAACGTAAAAAACTCATTAAACGTTTGAAATTGATTGAATCTTTCACAGAATCTGGCTGCCGTCCTGAATGGATGGTTCTTGATGTTATCCCTGTGATTCCACCCGAACTTCGTCCGCTTGTGCCTTTGGATGGTGGTCGTTTTGCGACATCAGATCTAAACGATTTATACAGACGTGTTATTAACAGAAACAATCGCTTACGTCGTCTTATTGAATTGCGCGCGCCTGATATTATTGTGCGTAATGAAAAAAGAATGTTGCAAGAATCAGTTGATGCTCTGTTTGATAATACACGTCGTAGCAGACCTATTACGGGTACGAATAAACGTCCGCTTAAATCTTTGTCAGATATGCTCAAAGGAAAACAAGGTCGTTTCAGACAGAATCTTTTAGGAAAACGTGTCGATTATTCCGGTCGTTCTGTTATTGTTGTGGGTCCTGAATTAAGGCTTCATCAATGCGGTTTGCCGAAAAAAATGGCGCTTGAATTATTCAAACCCTTTATTTATTCCAAATTAGAACTCTATGGGTTGGCCACAACCATTAAGGCCGCTAAACGCCTTGTAGAGCGTGAAAGACCAGAAGTCTGGGATATTCTTGAAGAAGTTATTAAAGAACATCCAGTGCTTCTTAACCGTGCGCCAACGCTTCACCGTTTGGGTATCCAAGCGTTCGAACCTGTGTTGGTTGAGGGTAAGGCTATTCAGCTCCATCCGCTTGTTTGTAAAGCATTTAATGCCGATTTCGACGGCGATCAAATGGCCGTTCACGTGCCTTTGTCACTTGAGTCGCAGCTTGAAGCTCGCGTTTTAATGATGTCAACCAATAATATCCTTAGTCCTTCTAACGGTAAGCCTATTATTGAGCCAACAAAAGATATCGTTTTGGGTCTATATTACCTTTCCGTTATGCGTGATGGTGAAATAGGCGAGGGCACATGTTTTGGATCTGTTTCAGAAATCGAACATGCTGTTGAGCAAGGGTTGATCACATATCATTCTAAAATTCGTGCACGCTTTGAATCCATTGGTGAAGATGGCAAGCCTTATCGTAAGGTGTATGAAACATCGCCTGGCCGTATGCTGATTTCAGAATTATTGCCAAGACATGGTAAAATTACCTTTGATCTTATCAATAGACATTTGACTAATAAAGATATCGCTGAAGTTGTTGACGTTGTGTATCGTCATTGTGGACCAAAAGCAACGGTGATTTTTGCCGATCATTTGATGTCACTTGGTTTCCGTTATTCAACACGTTCCGGTATTTCATTCGGTAAAGATGATCTTGTGATTCCGCCAGCCAAAATCAAACTTGTCGCTGATTCACAAGTTAAGATTAAAGAATATGAACAACAATATCTCGATGGGCTTATTACCCAAGGGGAAAAATACAATAAAGTTGTTGACGTTTGGGCACAATGTACCGATCGCGTCGCTGACGAGATGATGAAAGTTATTTCAAAAATTAAACCAGGCGAACCGATTAATGCTGTTTATATGATGGCACATTCGGGCGCCAGGGGTTCAGCTGCACAAATTAAACAATTGGCTGGTATGCGTGGCTTGATGACAAACCCATCGGGTGACATTATCGAAACGCCTATTATTTCGAACTTTAAAGAAGGCTTGACCGTTCTTGAGTATTTCAACTCAACCCATGGTGCGCGTAAAGGTCTTTCCGATACGGCGCTTAAAACGGCTAACTCTGGATATTTAACACGTCGTTTGGTTGACGTTGCGCAAGATTGTATTATTTCAGACCATGATTGTGGTACGGATAATGGCTTGTTAATGACAGCCGTTATGGAAGGTGGTGAGGTTATCTCCGAACTTTCAGATCGTATCCTTGGTCGTACAATGGCTGAAGATTTGGTCGATATTCATGGCGTCATGGTTATGCCTAAAGGCACCTTGGTCGATGAGCCGATGGTTGATCAGATTGTTCTATCAGGCGTTGATACTGTTCTTGTACGTTCGGTTCTAACATGTGAAGCCAAAGTTGGTGTTTGCGCCCTTTGTTATGGTCGTGATCTTTCACGTGGTACATTGGTTAATATTGGTGAAGCTGTCGGTGTTATCGCGGCCCAATCGATTGGTGAACCAGGGACTCAGCTTACAATGCGTACGTTCCACATTGGTGGTGCCGCGCAAAAAGGTGTTGAGCAATCACATATTGAAGCCTCATTTGATGCGACCATCAAGCTTATCAATTATAGCTTTGTGACCAATAGTTCGGGTGCTAAAATTCTTATGTCGCGTAACTGTAAGTTAAAACTTATGGATAAAGATGATCGCGAAAAAGCAAGTTATGATATTCCTTATGGTGCGAAAGTTCTTATTGAAGATGCTCAACCTGTCAAAAAAGGCGTTCGTATGGCAGAATGGGATCCATATACCATTCCCGTTATTACTGAAAAGTCTGGTATTGCGCATTATGTTGATCTTGTTGAAGGGGCATCCGTTCGTGAGATTCTTGATGAGGAAACAGGTCTTTCCAATAAAGTTGTCATGGATTGGAAGCAACAAGTTCGCGCCGCAGATTTGAAACCACGTATTACATTGCGTGACGACAAAGGCGAAAATATTACACTTGAAAATGGTTTGGAAGCACGTTATTTCCTTTATACTGATGCGATTATTAGTGTTGAAAATGGTGCAAAAGTTCAGGCCGGTGACGTTCTTGCGCGTATTCCACGTGAATCTTCAAAATCACGTGATATTACAGGGGGTCTACCTCGTGTGGCTGAACTTTTCGAAGCACGTCGTCCTAAGGATTTTGCAATCATTAGTGAAGTCGAT
>JAUYSY010000063.1 GCA_030696155.1 Alphaproteobacteria bacterium
ATAAAACTTGTTGAAAAATAACGACATATATTTATCATTTTACTTTTTTAGCATGGACCCCGCGATCAAGTCGCGGGGCGTAGCAGGAGGGGGGAGCAGGGGAAAGAAATTTTTAATTCAAAACCAACTTAATTGAGTAAATCGATATTTCTTAAAATTCTAACATTTTTATTAATTTTGGTTGTCACTTTTAAATGACTTAACGTAATACTAGGCTTAGCTTTACTTTTAAAATGAGCATTCACATCATTAAAAAAAGTTTTAAGATACCCAAATTCAGCTGGCGTAAAAGCTGTTGTTTTTGCACGCACATCAGGATGTTTTTTGTTCTTAATGACCAAATTATGACCCTCTTGAATAATGTGATATGCTCTATTTGAATATTTGAAAACATTAGCAATTGTTATATGTGGCACAAAGGGATATCGTCTTAATGCATATTTTCCAAAATATGGATCTTGTTTTGAGTTCAACGCGTAACTACCCCAATCTGACCCCAAATTAACGTCATGGTCTGTACACAGCACTAAATTCGCATAATAAATTTCAGGCAAAGTATCAATTTGACAAAGATTATCTTCTTTAAGCGTTAAGCAAGTCTTCCGACCATCAATACCTTTATAATAAACAAAAAGTAAAAGTTCAGCTGCCTTCCCTTGATATCCTAAAGGTGACATATTTGTACTTTGTGATTTAAAACCTTCTGCAAATCCTTTTATCTTCACAAAATCATCATCATTAAACATGTCAGCTTTTTCTTTGCCCTTAAAATGCTCCAAAGTAATGTGATAATTTGCTGGACTTATACGCTCTACAAAATAAAATGAACTTGTTTTATCAGCAGAATCTGGCACAGGAAAGGCTTTTGCTGCGGGTTGTTTTGTAGGAACGCCTTTAGAAACATTTGTAGCATCATTTGAAGATAAAGGCATATTGACACAAAAATTACTGTAATCTGCATGGACGATTGAAGTAGTCAACACTACAAAAAGCATAAAAATCGTTTTTAACTTAAACATAATTCACCTAATTAATAAATTTATAATAAGAAATTTTAAACAATTCTATCAATTATGTCAATAAAATTGTCTTTTAAACAAAAGATTTTGCTAAAAAACGGATAACCCAATAACTCAACTAGAAAAATTTATTTAATTTCCAAAGACTTATAAGATTCAATTTATTTGTTTGATTTGTCTTTAATTTGAGATGCTCAATTGTTTTTTCAATTGTACGATGTGAAACGCCTAAATTTTGTGCAATTGATTTAGCTGAATAGCCTTCTGAAAACAAAGTAAGGCAATCTTTTTCGCGTGGTGTAATAAATTGACGCGTTCCATCAATATAAAATGGAATTTTTTGAGCATTAAATTTTGGATCATCTTTATTTGAGAACATATCATTGTAAGACAAATTCATAGGAATTGAAAATGAAGATCTATTCTCGCGTGTATTCTCATCACTAAGAATAATGCGACTTTGAGATTCAAAATGCCAAATAAATTCTTCCAATATATTCATTTTGTTTAAATAAAAATTATAAATTAAAGATGAGTTTAAATCTCCAGAAAAACAAAATACACGCAAAAATCCATTATCTTTTTTATAAATGCTTAACCCATGCCAAATATTGTGCTTCTTCAAACACGACATAACATGATCATCACCTTCAAGAGGCCAATAATATGAATGAAACTTAGGTGTGTTAAATGCGATAGAAACTTCTTTCTCAAATGCCGCGCCATTGGATTCAAATCCTAAAAACACTTCTGACCACGCAACATCAGTGCACATATGAAAAAATTCTTTTTCGTTGTAAAACTCCATATATGCAAAAGAAGTAATAGGCGTATTTTTAAATAAAGGCGCACAAATAGCGTTAAACCAGGCATTCTTTTGTTGATCAAATTCTAATAATTTCTTTTTTTGAATATTATTTTTAATCATTGAATGACCTAATATGGATTAATAATAAATATAATTTACTATAAATACAAAACAAAGTAAATAAAAACATAAATTTTTTATACAACAAGTTATAAATATTTATGCGATTCTAGACTTAAAATTGATAAGTATAACAATTTGCATATTTTTTATTTTACCCCATGCCATTATCTTAAACATTTTTTAACTTTTGTTGATTAAACTATAAGTATGATTTTTTAACCAGGAGCAAGAAAATGAGAAAAAAAGTTGGATTGTTATTTACAATGTCGATGTTTTTGATTCCAACAGTTTTTGCAGGAAGCTACACAATGATCAACAACGCAGATACTAACGTGCAAATACACATGACCTTTTGTGGTAATGCGGATCCATGTATAGTGAAAATTCCGGCTGGTGGACACAAAACAGCAACTACGCCCTTTGGTTATATTAAAGGGTTTGCATTTACCATCAAACCGGCTGACGAAACCTTTAAAGGAAAAGAATGCTCCATGAGCAAAGATAAGGACGATATAGTCCTAAGGGTGAGAAGCTCTAAATTATCGCTTTCAGGCAAAACACTAACCTGTGACATCGAATGATACTTATAGACGAGCCAGATAAGATTGCAATGCCCTGTGAGACTCAAAGCGCAAAATAGGAAATTTGAAATCAATTGAATAGGTGGGTTTGACGGACCTTAATAAACACAAAACAAGAGTTGAAATGATGTATTTTCACAGGGATTACACTATAGAATTTTATAAATAAAAATATACATTTTTTATCTAAAAAATTTACCCCCCAAACATTCCTTCATTTTTTCTGCTGCAATCTCAACGCAATAATTTTCACGTACAAAATTTTGTGCCTTGCTACCCATTTTTTGCCTCAACACATTATCTTTCAGTAACATATCCAAATGAACCGCATATTCTTGTTTGTCCTGTACTACAAAACCTGTTTCGTTTGGCAACACAAAATAACGCCCACCGCTTCGTTGATCCATCACAATTGGCAATCCCATGGATTGAGCCTCTAGATACACCATGCCCATCGCTTCCCTTAAGCCTGGCCAGGCAAAAACATCAGAAGCTGCATAATAAACCGGCATATCTTTCGGCTCAATAATACCCAAGAAATGAACTTGCTTCACAGCATTAAAACAATCCCTAATATCTGATTCTTTTTCCCCAGATCCAACAATCAGTAATTCATAATCTTGATTGTTCATTAAATCCAAAGATTCTTTTAAATAAACATAAGAATCATATTTTTTATGTTCACGCATTTGCGCGACCACTAAAATCCAAGGCTTGTTTACATCCAACGAATGCTTGTCAGCTATAAATTCTCGACTAAGCCGTTTATCGATTTGTTGAAAAAATTGAGGCTGCATTATTAAAGGAAAATGAATATTTTTTGCCCCATATCCTTCATGACCGAGTATTAACGCATCTTTAGGATTTAAACTTAAAATTACATCAGCTTCTTGAAGCGCTTTTTCAACAAAAGGATAAAAAATGCTCCAATCCCCGCAACGTTCCCTAGGGTTTAAAGATGCTTCGAT
>JAUYSY010000065.1 GCA_030696155.1 Alphaproteobacteria bacterium
GTATCCCCAAACTGTTTTAATAATTTTTTTGCGCGTCCATTTAAATGTTTATCTCCTAAATCTATCAAACCATATTCACTTTCAGACCAATTCATGAATAATGCTCCCTAAAAAGAAAACATTGTCGCAAAAATTATATTAAAAATCAATATGTTGAAACACTTATGGGTAATGATATGGTCGCGGGACGTAGGAGGGGGTGGGAGTTGCTCTTCAATTTCTAGGGTTTTAAGTTGTTTTGCTCATTGTACACGACACTTTTTGGTTTGATCTAAGGTATTGATTTTTTATAAGAAAACATAGTGCAGACAAGATACAAAAAAAGGATCTGTACAATGAGAAAAATGAACACCTTAGATCAAGCAATAAATAATCACTTCGATTGGCATCCGTTAAGAAATAATTTCTTTAAAGAAAGAGTTATATCGGCAATTAGAACAGGTCATATTCATTATAAAAAATTAGTAGAGTATGTAAGTGGAGATGCAAAAGAATGCTCAAAAAACAGACAAATGCAAAGGTTTATGCAAAAACAAGATATTGATTACACTCAGGCCGGAAAAATCGTAATCGAATTACTTGGTTTAAAAGATAGTTTTATTTTAGCTATGGATCGAACAAATTGGAAATTTGGAAACAAAGAAATAAATTATCTTGTTATTTCTGTAGTATATGAATCAACATCTATTCCATTGATTTGGAAAGAACTTGATAAAAAAGGAAATTCCAATACAGAAGAACGTAAAGGAATCGTTTTAGATCTATTAAAAATAATTGATGTTAATAAAATAAAAATTCTTACAGGTGATAGGGAGTTTGAAGGAGAAGAATTGTTTAAATTTTTACAAGAAAATAATATTAAATATCTTGTAAGATTAAAATCATCTCATTTATTAAGGCATTTCAATGGCGAAAAAATGCAAGCTGGAAAAATATTTGAATATTTATCTAAAAATGAGATTGAATCTCGAAAGGGTAAAGTATTAGGTGTTTCAAGCGTAATTGCAGTAAAAAAATTAAAGTCTGGATTGCTTATTGCGTGTACAAATAATTTAAATTTAAAAGAGAAAGAAATGTTAAAATCTTATAAAGAAAGATGGAAGATTGAGACTCTTTTTAAGAATACAAAAACAAAATATTTTAATATAGAAGAAACGCACTTAAAAGAAACAAAAAAACTTGAAAAACTTTTACTTATAATAACGGTTGCTTGTGCTATTTCTGTATTAAATGGAAAAATAAGAAATTGCCTTGAAAAAATAAAAACAAAAAATCATGATAGAAAATTATATTCTTTGCTTACATATGGTATTGATTTTATTAAAAATAACATGTCACTTGAAAGAATAACTCGATTTAAATATGTTAGTTATTTATTATCATTTGTTATAGATTTAATTGGTTGAAAGTGTCGTGTACAATGTGTTTTGCTATATTCAAAGTTTTTTATTCAATGGCGTATAAAATGTCTTTTCTTGATTGGAGTGTGTGATGAATCCTATAAAACAGATGAAAATTGAACCTGTTATACTCAATGGGTCCGTAGTCCGTCTTGAGCCCTTGTCGATTGATTATGTTGAAGGGCTTTCGCATGTTGGCTTGGAGCCTGAACTTTGGCGATGGATACCTTCTCCTGTAGCAACAATTGACCATATGCACGATTATGTTTTAAAAGCACTTGAAGAGCAGCGTCAAGGTGTTGCGCTACCATTTGTTATTATTGATCAAGTGAGCAATCAAGTCATTGGGTGTACCCGTTATGTGGATATAGTTATGTTGCATAAGCGACTAGAAATTGGTTCAACGTGGCTTACATCTATGTATCAACGCACTAAAGCTAATACTGAGGCTAAATTGTTATTATTAACCTATGCTTTTGAAAAAATGGGCGTAATTCGGGTTACATTTAAAACTGATGCCCTTAATGAAAAATCACGTAAAGCAATTTTACGTATTGGTGCTGTCGAAGAGGGTGTTTTTCGTAAACATTTGATTACAGCTTCAGGAAGGGTGAGAGATAGTGTGTATTTTTCTATTATCGACACGGAATGGCCAATGATTAAAATGAAACTTGAGAATATGCTTAAATAAGATATTTATGAATGCTGTTGCTTTCTAGTAATGTGAACTCGATCAATTTATTGACCAAAATATATTTTAATTAAAAATTTATCAACAACGTGTCTGATTCCGTGGACTTGACAGCTTAAAGGCTTCGAAGTCACATTCAGAAAAGCTGTAATCTGAAAATTAAACAATGCGTATACACCAAAAATTATCCTGTAGATTAATCTGAAATATGATTGATTTAATCATCAAAAACATTAGAGTAAACAGAATAAAAAATATAGGGTATTGAAATGAAACATTCTTTTTTTTTACAGCTTTTTATATTCTTTTTTCCATCATTGGAGGAAATCATCTTTGGGGTGTGAAATTGGAACATTATCAAAAAATTTGGGATCAAGGCGACCATAATGCCTTCACCGATTTAGCACGTTATAATGACCAATTTTTTTGTGTTTTTCGTGAAGGCAACGACCATATTTCGCCTGATGGCGTGATACGTGTATTGACATCAAAAGATGGATTGAATTGGGATTCTGTCGCATGTCTTACATCGCCAGAGGGTGATTTGCGCGATCCAAAGATTATTGTAACACCAAAAGGGCAGTTAATGATTATCGCTGGCATTACCTTGCCAGAAGGAAGTAACCCTCGGTATAAATCACCTATCTGGGTGTCAAAGGATGGAACGAATTGGACTCCAGAAACAACGTTTAATGAAGATAATATTTGGCTCTGGCGTCCTGTAGTTCATCATAACAAAATTTTTAATGTTGGCTATGATGCTCTTGGGGATGATGCTTTTGGCGGTAGATTCCCTGCCTCGACATATACACGTCTTTGTGAAAGTCAGGATGGCATAAATTATTCAACGATTTTGCCTAAACTTTGTGAAGAATCCCATCCTAGTGAAGCTGCTCTTATTTTTCAACCCGATGAAAAAGCCATTTGTCTTTTGCGTTGCGAAGGTGAAATCTTTGAAAACCAAGAGGGTCGGCTTCAAGCAAAACCCAATACCTATAATGGATTACTTGGTACAGCGAATCCTCCTTACACAGAATGGACATGGAACAAGCTTGATCTTCGAATTCATGCCCCTCAAATGCTGCAATTAGATGATGGTAGGGTCGTAACAGCTTTGCGTATTCTTGAACGCAAGGATAATATAATTACAGCGCGCACAGCACTTGCTTGGGTTGATCCTGAAAATTGTACACTTACGGAGTTTTTAACGCTTCCTTCAGGTGATGATACCAGTTATGCAGGCATGGTTTGGCATGATAATTTTCTTTGGGTAAGTTATTATTCTTCCCATGAAGATAAAACAAGTGTTTATTTTGCAAAAATAAGTTTGGATTAATTTTTAATGCGCGTGCCACAATATTTGTTGTGGCACTACTTTTGCGTCAAGTAGAATAATTTAATAAACGATTTTTTTTCCTCAATTTATAATCCTCATGTCATATTGTTATGCTCATTTTTATCTATATTTTGAGATGACATATTGAAAATATAAAATACTTCTATATCGTTATAAGATAGGTGAAATCTCGATGAATAGGTAAGGAATTGTGATGAATAAAAATATACTTTTAATTGTATTTTTTATTGTTGGTGCTTATGCATTTAATCTTGAAGCAATGCAAGAACAAGGTGGTTATGCTGCAGAAAAAATAACCACGGATGTGGATGGATGGACAATTATTGAATCACCTTTAAATGGAACGGGCGCTAAAGCCTATATAAAAGGTGATGAAAATGCGCAAGATGTTGTTTTTAATGTTGAACGATCGCTTGCATCTACAAATTATTTTTTGATGCGTTGTTTGAATATTGCAGTGGATATGGTTTCAAATTGTAGTCAACGTTATGAATATGAAGTAGATTTTTATCACCTTGTTGTTATGTTGGCACTTGCGGGTGAAACACCTTATAAATGGGAAACGAGTGATGCAGGGTTTATAACATCTGCATGGTGGATCAATTATGTATCGCTGGATCATATAGAAAATATCATAAAGATATGTTTAGATAATTTTAAAAAGAAGTTTCCTAAGTGTAAGCATATTAAATTACAGTGCGATTCTTTATATCAAGAGATTGTGCTTAGAAATTCAGATGATATGCATGCTCTTATTGAATTTATGGATGATAATGGCTTAAAAATTGTTCTTGATGGTGAAAAGGTAGATTAAGCTAAGCACTTAACTAAAACATGTCAGGCACTTCATATCCTCGTCTTAAACAAGCGGCTTTTAACGTATTATACATTAAAAAAGCAATGGTCATGGGGCCAACGCCTCCTGGTACAGGAGTGATTGCGCTTGCGCGTCCTAAGGCTTCTTCAAAACAAACATCACCCATAATTTTTTTGGAGTCTGGATCTAGAGATCTATTGATACCAACATCGATTATGACAGCACCTGGTTTAATCCATGATCCTCGTAAAAAATGAGGCCTGCCAATTGCAGCTACGATTATATCCGCTTCAAGACAAAGTGTTTTTAAATCAATGGTTTGTGAATGCGCTATGGTGATTGTTGCATCTTCGTGTAGGAGCATAAGCGATAGGGGTTTACCTACAATCATGGAGCGACCAATAACAAGTGTTTTAAGTCCACGTAAAGAACTAAGTGTTTGTTTTAATAAATAAATACAGGCCGTGGGTGTGCAAGGATAAAGTCCTTTTTGGTTCATATAAAGGGCAGCAGCATTGATAGGGTGAAATCCATCGACGTCTTTTTGGGGATCAATGGCATTAATAATTCTGTTTGCATCTATGTGATCAGGTAGCGGCATTTGTACTAAAATGCCATCTATATTTGAATCCTCGTTTAAGATTTTAATTTCAGCTAAAAGTGCTATTTCTGAAATTGTTGCAGGTAAATCCAAATGATATGATTTTATGCCTAAATCATGAGAGGTTTTAATTTTATTTTTGATATAAATCTGACTGCTAGGATTTGTCCCAACTAAAATTGTAGCAAGGCCTGGTGTAAAATTTTGTTTATAATTTAAAATTTGATCTGCAATTTTTGTTTTTAGTAAAGCTGCGAATTCTTTGCCGTCAATTACATGCGTTTGCGTCATTTATATCTCCCCAAAAGATCTTTAAGGATAAGTGTGTCGCCTTCAATCAGTAATAATTTCATGCGGTCAGTATTACCATGAAGAATAGAAATTGCACTTTGGCGTATTTTAAATGTTTTTGCAAGAAATTGAATAAGCGTTTGATTCGCTTTTCCTTTTTCAGGTGTTGCTTTAATCATTATTTTTAAAAACCAGGAATCATCAGATGCTTGGCACCAAAGACCAATTTTGTTTTGAGGTGCTTGGGGTGTAATTTTAACGTAAAAACTAACACCATTTTCTTGTGTGCGAACGTGTTTGTCTAATGCATTTTCATTACTCATATATAGAAAATCACCAATTTATCCGTTTAAGGTTTTATGTATTATAGTATTATAGCGTATTTAGGGATTGTTGTCGTCTTTGTATTTCATGGTTAAATTAGTTTTTTATTGAGCTGCTGATTTAATTAAAGTTGTCATATGTTGTGTAAATTTAAATTTAATTGTAGGATATATAAGAAAAAATCTATTGATTTTTCTATTAATTAATTGCAAGTTATGTCTATTCAAATTTAAGTTTCACGAGGGTTGCTATGAAAAAATTCTATGTTCTTTTTTTGTCTTTTTTTTTAAATTTTTCTTTGAGTAATGCTCATGAAATAAATGAAAGTTGCTGTGAATGTGATGAATGTGCTCTTGATGATATAGAAGAGGTTGTTGAGCAAATTAAGAGTAAATATACTTCGATTGTTAAGGAGCAAGAAAAAAGCATTCCAATTCGGTTAAGCATGCAAGCACAAGGTCCATATGCAGTTGAAAATTATAAATATCTTAAATTTAAAAACAATCATACAGGTGAAATAATTACGCCTAGTTTTATATATGTTGATGGGCGGATAGAAATTTCTGCTGCACATTTAACAAACATATCAGAATCTGTATCATTTAATTATATTCTTGAAATACCAGGAAAACAAACTTTTGAAGAATTATGTTTTTCAAAAAAAATTCCAAATGGGTTATTTGGGATAACAGATGCTAATACTGATATGCTTCAAGCTATTCGATTTTCGGTGATTGATATGCCTGATAGATTTGATGCACCTATAAAAGTTACTATTTTAGGCTCACGATATGCACCAAAAGATATTAAAACAGAGCCATTGCACAAAATTGATGGTTTTAAACTTCATAAGTATACGGGCGCATTGCACGATGAAATTTTGATTATTCAAGCATCAGAAACCTATCCTTATGCGGATATTGTTGATGATAGGTTGCCAGATTATGTATGTTCTGATGATGAACCAAAAGCATTAGCAAATTTAAAATATCTTAGGATTTGTGAATATATTCGTTTAGTAAGATTGAAATATTCAACATTTGGTTTTAATAATAAAGCGTACCAAACAATTTTGTTGAACGTTTTTCGTGAATATGGATGGATTAATGCAAGTGATTTTTCTTATATTAAAGAACAATTGGGTTGGGATTAAATTCTTAATAATTATTTAATAAAGGATTTCAAAATGAATAAATCGATATTAATTTCTTTTATGGTGTTTAATGTTTATGCATTTCAAGCAAATGCAATGATCGGTGAAGACCAGTTGGATGAAGTTGAAATTAATGATATTGGTCAAGTCTTGCCTGAGGAAGAACAAAATCCAGATAATGGATCTAGTGAAGAATTGTCGTATGTACAACGAATAGATCTCTTGCTTAACATTTTTTTCTAAAATGTTATTAAAAATTGTTCCATAAATTCGTTGGATGTAGGCCTCGTAAGATTTTTTTTGTCTCATAGATTAATATTTAATATTCGCTTTATAAAGATCATTTACGTTAAAAATGGCATAGGTTTTAAGTTCGGTTAATTCACCATTATGTTTGGGTCAGCCACCTTTTTGTGTGTATTCGTGTTTGAAATTTAGTTTTTCAGGAACACGGCAGCTTGCTAAATTTTCAGCATCGACATAAATTTCAACTTTGCGCGCTTTTAACGTTTGAAAAGCAAGAACTGCCATGGCGTGAGCAGCTTCAGTTGCATAGCCTTTTGATTGTGAATCTTTACGAATAAAATAAGAAATACCAAATTGTGGAATTGCCCAATTTGCTTGAAAGGAAGGGAAGGCGCATCGACCTACAATTTTTGATGTTGCCTTTTCAATGATGATGTAACGAATGAATGTTCTAAGGATGAATTCCGCATGATGGTTTCTGCAATCTTCTTCGACTTTTAAAGCAGTTGGTAATGTGTCTGGCCAATTGAGCCAAGCTTTTGCTGTTTCATAGCCATCTAAAATTGCTTCATGAAGTTTTTCGCCAAATCCAGCTTTAGGCATTTGAAGCAAAAGACGTTCTTTTTGACCGCTATAATTAAGCATTGTCGTATCTTGTATTAATAAAACAATAGAATGTTTTTTTATTCGGTTAAGTGTCTCTATTCTATGTGGTTTTATAACTTTTCTTGCAGTAAGCAACTTGTTTTCAAAAAATCGGTATGCCGCTTTTGTCTCAGTCCAACCTTGACAACTTCCAGGTATACTTTCCATAGGTGTATCCCCAAACTGTTTTAATAATTTTTTTGCGCGTCCATTTAAATGTTTATCTCCTAAATCTATCAAACCATATTCACTTTCAGACCAATTCATGAATAATGCTCCTAAAAAAACATTATCTCAAAAATTATATTAAATATCAATAGCTTGAAACACTTATGGGTAATGATATGCCCGCGGGAAGTAGGAGGATTGTAGTATTGTCGAGTTATTCCACTATTATCCTCTTGCGCGTTCAACGCTATGAATCACAGGACTCGCCCGCAAGGCAGCCATTAGAATATTGAATTGGCGTAAGTCTTCGACTTCAACATCGACGATCATTTCGAAGAAATCGCTTTTGCGATTCGTAAATTTAACATTGTTAATATTAACGTTGTTTTTCCCGATAATGGTTGTAACTGACGCTAGGCTATTAGGTCTATTGGAAATAATAAGGTAAAGACGACCCACAAATTTTTCAGATTTATAGGATTCGTCCCATGCGACATCAAGCCATCTATCTGTTTCATTAGCAAATTTTTCAAGGGTCTCGCAATCAATGGTGTGAATGGTGACGCCTTTGCCGGTGCTTACAATCCCAACGATACGGTCGCCGGGAAGGGGGTGGCAACAACCAGCATAATGGACGGCCATTCCTGGGATTAACCCTTTAAGGGGGATTGCATATTTTGATGTTTGGCGTTCTTTTGGGTGAATATGTGCTAGCTTTTCTTCTTCTGAAAGTATGGCATCTTTTTTGTCTGGGAAAACGGCATGCAATACTTCTTTGGCGGAAAGATTATTCTCGCCTATGGTGAAATATAAATCATCGAGTGATTTTTGAGAAAATTGAGGTAATATTTCTTCGACTGATTTTTCCGAAAAAGGAAGATTGGCGTGTTTAAAAGCGCGAATTAGAATAGAATGACCAAGCTCAACAAATTGTTTTCTATTTTCATTACGAATATAACGCCTAATCGTTGCTTTTGCTTTGCCGGTAATAACAAATTTTTCCCAATCAGGGGAGGGTGTTTGTGTTTTAGAGGTGATAATTTCAATTTGATCACCATTATGTAAAACTGTTTTAAGAGGTAAAAGGCGACCATTAATGCGCGCGCCGACACAACGTTTACCAATTTCAGAATGGACGGCGAAAGCAAAATCAACAGGCGTTGATCCTTTGGGAAGGGCAATTAAATCGCCTTTGGGGGAGAAGCAAAAAACTTGATCTTGAAACATTTCCATACGAGTGTGCTCAAGAAACTCTTCAGCACCTGATGCTTCTTCCAAAATATTGATAAGTTCTTGAAGCCAGCGATATTGTTTACCTTCTAATTGCCATTTGCTATCTTTGTCATTATCGTCCGATTTATAGCGCCAATGCGCAGCAACCCCCCATTCAGAAATTTCATGCATTTCTTGTGTGCGGATTTGTACTTCAATGCGATGTTGCTCAGGACCAATGATCGACGTATGAATAGATTGGTATCCATTGGGTTTAGGGGTGCTGATGTAATCTTTGAAGCGTCCTGGCAAAACGGGGAATTGGCTGTGAATAACGCCTAAGGCTTTGTAGCATTCTTCGATAGAAGGCACAATAATTCGGAACGCAATGATGTCACACAATTCTTCAAAAGCAATATTTTTGTGCTGTGTTTTTTTCCAAATCGAAAAAGGTGATTTTTCACGTCCAAAAACATTTGTATGAACATCACTTTTATTCATCACATCTTGTAAGGATTGAATAATACGCGGAATAAGATTTTCACCTTTCTCGCGTAAATAGCTTAATCTTTTGATAATTGAATCGCGCGCTTCTGGATTTGTTTGTGCAAAAGCTAAATCTTCAAGTTCATCTTTTATTTGGTGGATACCGATGCGTTCGGCGAGTGGCGCATAAATTTCAAATGTTTCAACAGCAATTTTTTTTCTTTTTTCGGGATCCTGCTTGTGATGCAGGGTGCGCATATTGTGCAAACGATCGGCAAGTTTCACGAGCAATACGCGGATATCTTCAGACATCGCGAGCACAAGTTTTCTAAAATTTTCAGCTTGTCTCGATTTATCGGAAGGTAATTCAATTCGGGATAATTTTGTAACACCGTCCACAAGGCGTGCTATTTCTTTGCCAAACTGACGTTCAATATCTTCAATGCTGTAACTGGTATCTTCAACAATATCGTGGAGGAGGGCAGTAATAATGGTTGCTGAATCAAGTTTCAAATCGGCGAGAATACCTGCAACTTCTAAAGGATGCGAAAAATAGGGGTCACCAGAGGCACGCAATTGTGCGCCATGCGCTTGCATTGAAAAAACATAAGCTCTATTGAGTAAATCCTCATCTGCCTTTTTATCGTAAGAGAGAACCCGCTCGACCAATTCGTATTGCCGGATCATACGCATGCCTTAATGTGTGAGTATTTAGGCTTCTTTTAAAACGCGCTGTTTTGAGACGAGGGTAGAGGCTCAGGCGCAGGTTCCTTCGTGTATTCTTTATACATGAGGATCTGAGT
>JAUYSY010000067.1 GCA_030696155.1 Alphaproteobacteria bacterium
GACCACGCCAATCAAATGTAAAAATTTTATATGATCTATTCAAAAAGTCTAAATTAACTTCCTTATATTCTTCGATAAATTCTCGTCTACCTGTTAATATTAGTATTGTCCCTTTGTGATAATTTTTAATAGGGTAATAATATTTGGCGTATCGTATATAGGAATTATCAGGTGTTGGCATCATACCATAATCAACTTTAAGCTGAATAATATCTTTATTAACGGGTTTAAAAAAATTTTGTACTTTCTCAAAAATAGAAAGAAAAAAAGTTTTCCATGATTTTTGATCAAAAAAGGGTGATTTTTTTTTAACTTGTTCCATTTTTATTTTTTTCTTTATTGTGCGATTTTCTTTCCTATTTACGATTTTAAACTTTTTTGCTTCAAAAAAAATAAAAAAATGGTGTATGATATGTATAATTTATAAATGTGTGGTTAAAAATGCGTAAACTTAAGTTTCAGGATGAAGAAATGACTCAGATTCATGATATTGAGCACAACAAACTCAAACGTCGTGGCATGATGTTCATTTTGTCTTCTCCGTCTGGTGCTGGCAAAAGCTCTATTGCACATGGTTTGCTCACACGAGACCCTAATTTATCACTTTCTATTTCTGCAACCACACGTCCCAAACGTGAAAATGAAATTAATGATGTTGATTATCATTTCGTTACCGTGCCTAGATTTCAGGAAATGCTTCACCATGGTGAATTTTTAGAACATGCTCAAGTGTTTGGAAATTATTATGGCACGCCCAAAGGACCTGTAATGCGCGCCCTTCATCAGGGTCAAGATGTTTTATTTGATATTGATTGGCAAGGGACACAGCAATTATGCCAAATCAATCCACAGGATCTTGTCAGCATATTCATTTTACCACCCACCATTCAAGCTTTACATGAACGCCTTAAAAGACGTGCACAAGATAGCGACAAAATTATTGATTTGCGCATGGCAAGCGCTAAAAGCGAAATGAGCCACTGGGCTGAATATGATTACGTTATTGTGAACGAGGATTTAGAGCAAAGCATCAATAATGCACTCTCTATTCTAAAATCAGAACGTTTAAAACGAAGACGTCAAACAGGATTATCTGGTTTTGTAACAGAATTAACGACTGAAGAATTTTAATATTTCATCTGATTAATTTAGCAATATTTACAGATTACAATTTGGTGTTTGATTCCAGAATATTAAAAAAAGCGCAATAAGCCACATAACACATCCAATAAAGAAATCTAATATTTTCCAAGATAAGGGTTTTTGAAACAGAGGCGCTAAATAGCGCGATCCATAGCAAAGACTAAAAAACCAAATAAACGAAATGGTCATAGCGCCCATTGCGAAGAAAAAGCGTTCTGTTTCAGGGAATTGCGCCCCGATACTTCCTAACAAAACAACGGTATCAAGATAGACATGCGGATTTAAAAGGCTGAGTGCTAAAACAGTTAAAATTGTCATTTTTAAACTTGGTCTATTTTCATCACTCGTTATTTTAAGTACTTGTCCAGAAAATGACGATTTGAATGACCTGAAACCATAATAACCCAGAAAAATAACACCGCCCCAACGTGCTGATTCAAGAAGATAAACGTTTGATGTTAATAATTTAGCAAAACCGCCTACACCTAATGCTATAAGTAGTGCATCAATAGCAGCACATATAAAAGCGGTCACAAAAACATGATTTTTAAGAATACCCTGCTTCAACACAAAAGCATTTTGTGCACCAATGGCAATGATGAGTCCAGCACTTGATCCGCAGCCTTCTAAAAAAGGTGCAACGCAAAAATTTTCCATTTTTAATCTCTTTTAACAAAGATAAATCAATTGTATTCATATGAGCATATTATCTTGTTTTATTAAAAAACAATTAAAAAATTTATATAGAGCAAACACTTCCTTGTCAAGAAAATTTGATTTTCTTACTTAATTAGATTAATGATTTTTTTCACATCTTAATTTTTGACAATCATAAATTAGATTTAAGTTTAATTATTTGTTTCCCTTTCACCATTTTTATATTTTTATCACTTTTTTGTTCATAAATTTTAAGAAAATACTTTTCTTTACTTTTAATAGTATGGTTTTCTTTATTAATTGTATATTTCTTTTTTTGACAATAAAAATTAAGTTGATAGGCATGATCTAACTTACTCATAAATTTTAATATGCTATCCAACGACTTAATATTATTTCCAAAATGGACTGATTTTAACGGCATAACACATTCTGGTCCTGACATTTTGTAATGATCCATGCCTAATAAAAATGCATCCATCAATGCGTCATTTAAACCCAAATCTTCAAAAGAAATTGAATTGAGGTTTTGAAAAGCTGCAAACCGATGTCCTAATTTATACGCAGATTCTTCATTAAAAAATGCATTTGAAGCAATATCAAGATGTTTCAGATTTGGGTGTTTAGATAATTTAATGAAAAGAGATAACAATCCATCCGAATTTATATTAGCATGGCATAAATATAAAGCTTCAAGGTGTTCCCATTGATGACACACATTACCGATGATTGATGCCCCCATAAACCCAATACGATTAAATGATAAATTTATTTTTTTAAGATTTGGCGTCAAAATAACTAATTTTTCTATAAAATCATGCGCAACGATTTCTGGTATATTATTTCCACTAAGATTTAAGGATTCAAGACTGTTTAAATCATCTTGTTTTTCTACTATAAAATTAAGACCAATCTCACTAAGTTTCATAAAATCATTGGTAGATTTAAATCCAAAATCAAGATCTTTGATGCATCCATATTGCTCTCTATTTCGCTCAAACTCTCGCTCAACATAATCTTCAAGATTTGAAAAACATTGATTTGTACTTAATGCGAGAACAAAAAACGCTAAAATTCGATGCATCTGACTTTCTCCAAAAAACAATATTATATCCAGCGTAAAGAGGATACGAATATTATCAAGCCCTAAAATAATAAAATTTTGATATTGACCCAATAATTGATATTATCTTGCTTGCCCGGATATAAAAATCTTATTAAAATTTTTTGTTGACGATTATTTATTTTTTGATGTAACTACCCACCCCCTCCTACGCCCCGCGGCTTGACCGCGGGGTCCATAAAACCTACAGAAAAGTCTCGATAAATATTTACATTACCCTTCTTCAACATGGATCCCGCGGTCAAGTCGCGGGACGTAGGAGGGGAGGCATCTAAAACTTGGCCCCCTCCTGGGTAGTTACGTTTTAATTAAACACATGATATATGTTTTTTAAATTAAGTAATAAAAAAAATACATAATTATTGACTTTACAAAACAAAGTATATACATTTTTATTAATTACATTTTTATAAAATTGAATACCAAATATATATTATAAAAACATTTCATATCGCATTGAATTTGTTTTAAAGTTTAAAACAAAAATTTTTTATAAAAATTGTGATCATTATTAATTTTTTTTGGAGATTTAATATGAAAAAAATATTTATTTTTTTTCTTTCCTTTAGTTTGTATATAAACGTTCATCAGCCTGTAAATGCGATGAAGAGACACCATAACCCAATAAATTCACAAAAACAGGAAGCTGAAGATAACAAAAAGGATCACATTGAAATTGACATGTCAAACTATATGGATACAGCTCCCTTTAACCTCGAAAGTGAATTTCTATTACCGCCTGGACACATTGAACGTGGTGATGGTCATGAATTCGACAATTTGATGAAGCCTGTTACGACAACAGCAAAAAAAATTGGCAATAAAATTATGCCTGTACTTCCATATGTGATACCCGCAACTTTATTTTTGGGATATCAATGGTATAGTAGCGACCCTGAAATTGGGTTTTCAATTGCTGAGGCCGTAAGCACAGGATTTCAGGGATTAGGTGGTTCTTTTTTAGCGGCCAATCTTTTCAGCACTCAAATTCAAACTGGGCTCTCAACTTTAAGACAAAAATTTCTGCCTATATCATGGCAATCAGGCGATTTTGCTAAAATATTAAAATACAAAAAAAGAATTGATGAACGCTTTACGAACAACCAAATTACTGAAAACACAAAAAGTAAATTTTATACAGCCTTTAATCAATATACCTATTTAGCAAAATTTGGCGCTGAAACGATACAACAAGGTGAAGAGCACGTCAAAACAATGAAACTTATAAGCAAATTACCTGTGGTTGTAAAAATGTTAGATTATAATAACATTAAACCAAAACTTGATGCACTTCTTGAAACATATCGCGAAGATACTAAAGATAGCATCAAAAAAGTAATTAAAGAAATCGTCCTTGCTTCTAATTCACGTAAACCTAAAAAAACTATTATTTGTTTTTATGGACCTTCAGGGACGGGAAAGACGCATTTAGCACAAGAAATTGCAAAACTATTAGAACTTTCAATGACGCATTTTAAACCATCTTCTTCTAAAGCCAAAGATATGATTGCTCAATATATTGGGCCAGATGGACAAGAATTAATGCTGAATTTATTTACACATAAAAAAAATAACTATAAAAACAATATTTTGTTTATCGACGAATTTGATTGTTGCTTGAAAGAGTCCTATAAACATAAAGATGCATTTAGGGATTTCTTTGTAAGCGTTTGCGAAAAAGAACAAGAATTTTATGAATCTGGTAAAATTCAAGGCTTGGATATTGATATGTCTTCTACCATTATTATTATGGCGGGCAACAAAATACCCGAAGATAAAGCCATCCTTGATAGAATACGTATTATAAATTTTACGGATGTTCCTAAGGATAAACAAGATGTTATAGCAGTCAATAGTTTTAATGATGGCCTTTATAATTATCGTATGGAACATCAAATAACGCCAGAAGATACTGAAATTCTAGGACAAATTGTTTTAAAAAACAATTTACCTGGTGTTCGTGTCCTAAAGGATATTGTCGATAAATATGTAACACATCTTGCTGGATGTTATTATCTTCTAGACGAAGACCAAATAAATCCATTTGATGTTAATGTTGCTTATCAAGATTATGAACGCGAAAATGAAGAAAGTAAAAAGAAGAGTAAGAAAAAAGATGATAAAGTTGACGAAGATAAAGAACGTGCCGAAATTAAAGACAAAAAATTTAACAAAATAGAGGTAACCGATGACGATTTATGTTAAGTTTTTTGATAGAATGCTAAATTTTAATTCTTAACAAAAGACTCATATGCTTACATTTTTGGAGGAAGGTAAAACTTCCTCTCTTTTTTTTCAACCAAAAAATATCACGCTTCCCCCTTGCTAAAAAATCCTTGCGGCTTATCTTTAATGTATAATTGATATAGTAAATAAACTTGGGATTCAGACAAGGCGCAATGAGCGAAGTGTATCCTTATACACATGAGCGAGGCGCAGCAAAGTATCAATCCAAGTTCATTTACTATGGTTCCCAAAGGAGCATGAAATGCAACTTGAATCATTCAGCGATAAGTCACGTCATTTACTTCAAAACGCCCAATCTTTAGCCATTAAACGAAATCATCAGCAATTTACGCCAGAGCATTTTCTTAAATCTTTTATCGATGACGAAGATCATTTGGCAGAAGATCTGATTACATCAACGGGCGCTGATTATCCACGCATCAAAAGCGATATTGAAATTGAGCTTAAAAAAATGCCTGAAGTGCAAGGCAGCAATGCGCAAGTTTATGTATCACCTGATTTATCCCGCGTTATTGTGGCTGCCGAAGAATTGGCTAAAAAAGCGAAAGATAAATATGTAACAGCTGAGCGTTTTTTACTAGCACTCACCATAACGCCCAATACACCAAGTCATAAAATTTTAAGCAATGCGGGGCTTACAGCCCAAAAATTAAATAAATCGATTGAATCCTTGCGCCAAGGACATAGCGCCGAAAATGCCAATGCTGAATCATCTTATCAAGCACTCAAAAAATTCACGCGCGATTTAACACAAGCGGCGCGTGATGGCAAGCTTGATCCTGTCATTGGTCGAGAAGAAGAAATAAGACGCACGATCCAAGTATTATCCCGCAGAACAAAAAATAATCCTGTGCTTATCGGCGAACCAGGTGTTGGTAAAACAGCGATTGTTGAAGGTCTTGCTTTACGTATTATTAATAATGATGTGCCGGATTCTTTGCGTGACAAGAAATTACTCGTGCTGGATTTAGGGGCGCTTATTGCAGGTGCAAAATTCCGCGGTGAATTTGAAGAACGCCTTAAAGCAGTTCTCACTGAAGTGAATACACTTGCTGGCCAAGTCATTTTATTTATCGACGAATTACATACGCTAGTTGGTGCAGGTGCCGGCGAAGGTGCTATGGATGCCGCGAATATGTTGAAGCCTTCTTTAGCACGAGGCGAGCTCCATTGCATCGGCGCCACGACCCTTGATGAATATCGCAAACATATCGAAAAAGATGCCGCTTTAGCACGTCGCTTTCAATCCGTTTATGTATCACAACCCAATGTAGATGAAACGATTTCAATCCTACGTGGCATTAAGCCCAAATATGAATTGCATCACGGTATTCGTATTTCTGATGCCGCCATTGTTGCTGCAGCTACTTTATCCGATCGCTATATAACAGATCGTTTTTTACCGGATAAAGCCATTGATTTGGTGGATGAAGCAGCTAGTCGCATTCGCATGAAAGTGGATTCGAAACCAGAAGATATTGATAGTCTCGACCGTAAAATTATTCAGCTAAAAATAGAACAAGAAGCGCTCAAAAAAGAAAGTGATCAAGTTTCAAAAGATCGATTACTAAAAATTGAAATTGAGTTAAAAGACCTTGAAAGCGAATCTCAAAAATTAACTGAAGTTTGGGACGAGGCTAAAAAAACACTCAATCAAAGTCGAAACTTAAAAGAAAAACTTGATCAAGCTAAATCAGAACTGGATATTGCACAACGCCAAGGCAATCTTGCGCGTGCAGGTGAATTGATGTATGGCGTCATTCCAGGGCTAGAGCAACGCATTAAACAAGCGCAAAGCACATCATCATTAAACGAAGTTGTTAATGAGAACGATATTGCAGCGATCGTATCGCGTTGGACCGGCATTCCTGTTGAAAAAATGATGGAATCTGAACGTGAAAAATTGATCCAAATGGAAGAATATTTATCCAAACGCGTTATTGGTCAAGAAGAAGCAGTGACTTCAGTCAGCAATGCAATTCGTCGTGCACGTGCTGGTCTCCAAGACCCCAATCGACCTATGGGATCATTCTTGTTTTTAGGACCCACAGGTGTCGGTAAAACAGAATTATCAAAAGCCATTGCGCATTTTCTATTTGATGATGAAGCAGCCATGATTCGCATCGATATGTCTGAATATATGGAAAAACATGCTGTATCCCGTTTGATTGGGGCCCCTCCAGGTTATGTCGGCTATGAAGAAGGCGGCACATTGACAGAGGCTGTACGTCGCAGACCCTATCAAGTGATCCTTTTTGACGAGGTCGAAAAAGCGCATAAAGATGTGTTCAATATCCTGTTGCAAGTACTCGATGACGGAAAACTCACGGATAGCCAAGGACGTAAAGTTGATTTCAGAAACACGTTGATTATTTTAACGTCAAATCTTGGCAGCGACTTTTTGGTGCAAGAAGAAAGCGAGACGATTGGTGCACAGACCCGTGACAATGTGATGGAAATTGTGCGCGGTGCTTTTAGACCAGAATTTCTGAATAGGCTAGACGAGATCCTGATGTTCCATCGTTTAACCCGGAACAACATGACAGAAATTGTTAAAATTCAAATTGATTTATTGATCAAACGTCTTAAAGATCGACATATTGATTTGAGTTTAAGTGATGAAGCTTATACATGGCTTGCGAACCGAGGCTACGATCCCCATTATGGAGCGCGTCCCTTAAAACGTGTGATTCAAAATTATCTTCAAAACCCTTTGGCTGAGCAGATTCTAAAAGGCAACATCCCTGATCAATCGATTGTGAGTATTGATGTGGCTGGAGATGGTTTGAGCGTGAGTGTGGAGGGATAAAAAATGAGGGTTATTCAAACAGAATAACCCTTTTTTTGCCTATCAGTTAACAGATCTACAGCAGAAGATTATTTCTTGCCATAAAGATCTTTACTCATTTTATTAAAAGCATCTATTTTGCCTTTATCTGATAGCACTTTTTCAAATTCAGGCGAACCTTGTTTTAATAATGCTTCTTTTCCATCTGATGAAGTTGTGAAAACTTCTTGACTGTTATTTACTAATTCTATTGCTTTATCCCTCGGAACAATATTATGCGTACCATCAGCATTTTTTGTATAAAATTTTTGAGACATAACCATCATTAATTCTTGGTTCGGCTTCATCGCATTTGATTGTTCAGTATATACCAACAAAAAAAATGCAGCCAAACAAAACACTATCTTCATTTTATTCCTCCATGAGTATTTAATACGATTGTACCACAACTTATTATTAGCTTAATATCAAAAAAATATCAGATGACCGGCATCAAATTTCATGCACATCTGAAACAACATCGTTTATTTTACAATTGAAGCATAAAAAATGAAAACTGACTTGTCATAATGATAAGAATTAGGTATTCTTTGGCTATTCCATCTTATACGGAGGGGTGGCCGAGTGGCTTAAGGCGCACGATTGGAAATCGTGTGGACGTGTGAGCGTCTCGCGGGTTCGAATCCCGCCTCCTCCGCCAATATCATTCTAGATCAATAAAAACCATATGATATCTGAATTCACATCATATATTATTTTGACGAATATGTTTGCGTAACACCATCCGACATAACAAAAGTACCCGCCGTTACAGAAGCCATACTTGCTGCTGCTTGTTCAGATAAATTTCCGGGTGATCCAAAATCTTGTCCTTTTTTTTGATCTTCATCTTTTTCAGCATCATCTTTTTTTGATGCTTGCTTATCTTTTTCTAAAGCAAGAACTTCTTTTTTGATTTCGATTGGATCTTTTGATGCAGCGACAAGAAATTTGGCGTTAACAAAACACAACGCTACTAATATGATAAAACTGAACGATAAGACAATGCGCATGGTCAGCACTCCTTTGTTAGAGGTATATACTGACCATTGTAAGTAATAATAGTTAAAAAAGTATTAACAACCTATAGCACGCTCTAAAAGTTTATTAACGCGTGAAACATAATCCTTAGGGTCAGACAATTGATCACCGTCAGTTATAACAGCTTGAGCATAAAAAATATGCGCTAATTCGTCTATAAGAATTTGTTTATCGCCTTGATCGACAATTGTTATAAGGTTTTGAACAATAGGATGTTGCGCATTGATCTCTAGAATCTTTTGCGCTTCATTCACTTGTTGCTTATGTTGGCGCAACAAACGTTCTAATCTTATATCCATGTCATTGTCGTCGGCAACAAGACATGAAATACTTTCTTTAAGACGGTGACTAAAGCGGACTTCCTTCACTTTACCTTGTAATGCAAGTTGCAATTTTATTTTAAGAGATTCTAAACCTTTTTCATTTTCAGGTTTTGTTTCATCTTTTTGTGTATCAAAAAGATTTTTCTCTAGATTTGCTTTTGTGATGGATTGTAGCTTTTTATCCTTGAAGAAACCAATTGAAGGAATCCAAAAATCATCGATTGGATCAATCAACAACAACACATTAATACCTTGGGACATAAAGCCTTCAAGATGCGGACTTTTCTTAAGATTATCAAGATTATCACCGATCAAATAATAAATCTCGTTTTGACCCTCTTTCATAGACGCGACATAATCGTCTAATGAAATTAGATCGGCGCTATTTGACGAATGAAAACGTGCTAATTTTAAAAGTTGCTCGCGATGAGAAAAGTCTTCATAGAGACCTTCTTTTAAGACAGCACCAAAACTTGTCCAAAATTTTGTGTAATCTTCAAGGTTTTCAGATTTTTTCTGAAGTTCATCCAATACTTTTTTGGTCACATTTTGACGAATTTTAGCAAGAACGGGATTTTTTTGAAGCATTTCACGGCTAATATTCAAAGGCAAATCATCAGAATCGATAACACCTTTTAAAAAGCGTAAATAACTTGGAATAAGCTCATCGCAATCATCAGTGATGAAAACGCGTTTCACAAATAATTTAACGCGATGTTTACGATCAGGATGGAATAAATCCATAGGGCGTTCGGACGGGATATAAAGAAGCGCTGCATATTCAATCATACCTTCTGCTTTGAAATGCAAACGATCCCAAGGCTCGTCATAAAGATGTGCAATATGATGATAAAATTCTTTATATTCTTCTGTCGTAATGTCAGCTTTCGGTCTTGTCCAAAGCGCTGACGCTTTATTAAGCTGCTCTTCGCCTTTATCACTCATAAGGACGATGGGAATAGCAATATGATCGGAATATTTTTTAATGATTTCTTGAAGGTAATGGAATTCAAGATAACCTTCTTCACCTTCTTTGAGCTTTAATACAACATCTGTACCACGATTTGTTTTTTGTTTTTCTTCAATCGTGTAAGCACCTTTTCCATCTGACACCCATTCATACGCTTTATCTTCACCAGCTTTTCTTGAATGAACGTGAACTTCACTGGCAACGATAAAAGCTGAGTAAAAACCAACCCCGAATTGTCCAATAAGCTGGACTGCATTTTTAGAATCATTAAGTGTTTCTAAAAATTTAGCCGTACCTGATTGTGCAATTGTTCCCAAATGATCAATAAGGTCTTGCCTGGACATCCCAATACCATTATCAGAAATGGTAAGCGTTTTATCATCTTTATTAAGAATTATTTTGACTTTAAATTGTGTATCATTTTCAAGTTTCTGCGCATCGGTTAAACCGATATAACGCATTTTGTCACAAGCATCCGAGGAATTTGAAATTAATTCCCTTAAAAAAATATCTTTTTCGCTATAAAGGGAATGTGTTACGAGGTCGAGCAATCGGCTGACTTCTGCTTGAAATTGAAAATTTTCTTTTGTCATTTTAATCTCTATTTGTTTCTATTGTTCCTGTATAGATTCATATAAGCACAAAATTGCATTTGTAAAGATTGTTCATGATATAAGGTGGATATGAAAAAGGCATTTACCATTTTTTGATAAACGCCCTAGACTGAGCCCAAAAAATTTTTCAGCATTATTGTACACTTAACGCATTAGCACCAACACCTTCAAGCACAATCTAAATACGTTTTTCAGATAATCATTTCGCACTGTGTTTTGCTTTGACACTTTCATTGACTTCTTTTGATAAAGCAATTTTTTGCTGCTCCATCGCTATATATTTATCATAAGCACTTTGAAGACTTTTTTCTTCTGCCATAGCTGCCATGAGTTTTCTTTTATAATCTTCTTTTGTTTTTGGATCTTTTAAAGATTTTTGCATTTTGTTAAGTAAGTCAATCTCCTTCGTTTTATCGGCAATTTCAGCTTTTTTAGTTTTCATCCCTTCTTCCAAAGCTTTTTCCATCGAATCAATCTTAATTTCTGTATTACGAATCATAGCTTTGTAAGCGGCTTCACTTTCACCTGCATTTTGTACGTTTGGATTGGCAGGACCTGCTATTAATCCTGATTTACTATCAATTAAAGGCGCTTCTGCCGCAAAACTTGGAAATGAAGAAGAGGCAATCGCTATAATTGAAGCAAGAAATACGATTTTATATGTTTTGTGTGACATGATGATCTCCCTTGATTTTTAAACAGCTTATATTCTCTATTATAATTATAACATAATTAATTTTTTGTTAAATGTTCATAATTTTTTATTATTATTTACATCAATTAATTTAATGATTTTATTTTTACACTGAAAAAATAAATGAGCAGCTTATAGCTGCAAGATCTTTGATTAAGGAGATTAAGGAAGATTTGGGAACCTATGAATCTATTCATGAACAGATTGTGCAATTAATCCAAAAAGATGTTTTTTATCGCAATGAACGATATATTCATTCTTTAGTTGATACTGAAGTTTAAAATCAAATAGTTAAAAGCCAAGAAGATTATTTCTTGGCTTTTATTTTTTTTCAGTATTAATCAGTTTCAACAACTTATCTTTCGCACTATCTTTAGCGCGTACACCAACAGGTGTACTGAATTTTTGATCATCTTCAATGTAATGTGCAAAAATAATGTTGCGATTTTCTTTTTCAAGCCAGCCAATAAACCATCCAACAGGTCGGTCTTCAATACGCGATCCATCCTTGTTTTGAAGTCGACCAGAACCTGTTTTGCCAAAAAGTTTCCAATTATTTGGAAGATCTTCAACAAAAAGGATTTTTTTTGTCATTTCATGCGCTTTATCACTGACTGGAAGTTTATTATCAATTAATTTTTCTAAAAATGTGATTTGTTCGCGTCCTGAAATTTGTAAACTACTTGAAAGCCACGCATTGGTAAGACCGTTATTTTTATCTTTATCGCCTATGATGTCTTTATTGCCATAATTAAGTGCATCAACATAGGTCTTAAATTTCTCAAGTCCCAATCGCGTTGTTATATCCATAGAATAAGGAATGGATGAATTTTTCATCCACAATAGGGGATCATGTTTTTGTTTCCAAATATCAACTAGTACAGGCAATAATGGTTCATGCTTAACGTTATAATCCCATTTGGGATTTGTCTCATCAATTAAAATCCCGGCATCATATCCCATAAGTGCCAAAGGAATTTTAAATGTTGAACATGGAGAATGAGGTTGTGCGCAATCACCAACAAGTTCTAAAATTTGGCTTTTTTCTTTGGCAATGAAACATTTCGTCTCTGCACAAATTTGAGTATTGATTAATAAAATTGAGCTTATTGAAACAATTAAAAATCTTTTATTCATTCTATAAATATCCGTCATTAAAATATAATAAATTTAAATTGGGTTTACTGAACGTTAATATACGTTCAGTAATTTACTATGTTTACGCAAACATCTCAACCAAAGGCTGATGAAGTCCCATATTTGATGCTAAAATAGAATAATCGCCCAGTTTATAAGGTTGACCATCACATTGCGTAATTTTGCCACCGGCTTCAACAATCATCAACATACCAGCTGCGACATCCCAAGGATATAAATGCGTTTCCCAGAAGCCTTCGTAGCGGCCTGCAGCAACATAAGCGAGATCAAGTGATGCAGCACCCATGCGTCTGATGCCAGCAACTTGAGGTGCAATTTTTTTAACGTGATCTGAAAATTCGTCAGCATTACCATGGGTTCCAAAAGGAATACCTGTTGCAATCAATGAAATATCCAGTTTTTTACGAGATGATACACGCATACGTCTATCATTGACGTAAGCACCACGTCCTTTTTCAGCCCAAAAAAGTTCATCTTTAACAGGGTCATAGATAACGCCTGCAATCATGAAGCCTTCTTTTTCAAGACCAATAGAAATCGCAAAATGCGGAATGGAATGTAAAAAATTCGTTGTGCCATCAAGCGGATCAATAATCCAACGCACATCGGGATTTTCACCAATTTGTTCGCCTGATTCCTCACATAAAAAACCATAATTTGGTCTTGCTTTATGTAATTCTTGGCGTAGAATTTTTTCGGTGCGTTTATCGGCGGCTGTGACGAAATCACCAGGTCCCTTTAAAGACACTTGCAAATGTTGAACTTCGCCAAAATCGTGAATAAGATTACGACCGGCTTTATAGGCCGCTTGGACCATAACGTTAATTAAAGGAGAGCGAACTGACATGGATTAATCTTTTGCTCTCTCTACATATTCACGATCGGCAATATTGACGACAATGCGAACGCCTGAACCAATATGCGGCGGCACCATAACGCGAACGCCATTGGTTAAAATAGCAGGCTTATAGGACGAAGTTGCTGTTTGGCCCTTAACAACAGGGTCAGCTTCTGCGATTTCCATGATGATTGTTGTTGGCAAAGTAACGCCAACGGGCGCGCCTTGGTAAGAAGAAACAGAAACAACCATGCCTTCTGTAAGAAAATCAACCTGATCACCAATAAGATCTTTGGATAAAGTGACTTGTTCGTAAGTTTCTTGATCCATAAATGTTAAATGTTCACCATCTTCAAAAAGATATTGGTATTCAGTTTCATCTAAACGCACACGTTCTAAACTTTCATCCGTTCTGAAACGTTCGTTTAATTTCGTAGCTGATTGAATATCTTTGAGCTCAGCTTGCATATAAGCTGGACCTTTACCAGGCTTCACATGTTGTGTTTTAACAACAACCAGCAACCGGTTTTTAAAATTTACAATAATACCGGGACGCAATTCACCGCCGCTGATTTTTTCCATGTTTTGTCCTTCTTATCTACATCGTTTGACTGGGAAGATTACCAATTTCCGCGTTCAACTGCAACTAAAGATTCATTTTTTTCTAAATAAATCGATATAACTTTATCTAAAAGTGCGAGCGCTTGATCACGTGGTCTTTGGAAAGAGTTGCGACCAATAATAGATCCTGTGCCACCGCCCAACTTAATAGAACTAATTTCTTCAAGTATTTGTTCATCGGTTTTAGCATCACCGCCTGAAAAAACAACAAGACGTTTCCCATTAAAACAACATTTAACAACATGACGAATACGCTCTGCCAAAGTTGAAATAGGAATATGTTCTTTTTCGTAAACTTTTTTGGCAGCACTCAATTCTAAATGCTCGGTAGGCGGTTTTACTTTGATAATATGTGCGCCAAGCAATGCTGCCATATGGGCGGCATAAGCAATAACATCAATCGCTGTTTCACCCGCTTTAGAAATTTCATCGCCGCGTGCATAAGACCAAATAACCACTGCAAGACCACAATCTTTTGCTTCTCTGCTAAGCTCTTTTATTTCTTCCATCATCCCATAAGCCGCAGGCGATCCTGGATAAATCGTAAATCCAATGGCGGAACAACCAAGCTTTAAAGCATCTTCAACACTTGCTGTAATGGCTTGTGTTTGTGCTTCTTCACTAGGATGAAGAGAATTTGCACTGTTCATTTTTAAAATGGTTGGGATAGCACCTGCAAAACGATCAGCACCCACTTCAAGCATGCCTAAAGGGGCTGCATAAGCAGAAAGACCAGCATCGATTGCTAATTGATAATGATAATACGGATCATAGGCAAAAGGATTAGCTGCAAAGCTTCGTGCTGGACCATGTTCAAAACCTTGATCTACCGGCAAAATGACTAAATGTCCAGTACCTGCCAATTTGCCATGCATAAGCAATCGCGCTAAATTTGTTTTTGTGCCGGGATTATCACTTTCGTAATGAGATAATATAGCTTTGACGCGTTCTGTTAGATACATAGGTATTTCTCCGTGGTGTTTCTCTATCACTATTTTTCACATCTTATCAAATTTTGCATGAACATCAATTTGATATTTGGTATCATCGAAAAAAAGACATATGCTTATAATAGCAAATATTGTTATCTTGAGGGAACACCATGAAACGCTTTGACTTTATGTCAGATAAAAAAATAATTGTTTTTTATTTACTTTTTTTATTTAACCTATTTTTTATCGATGCTTTTGCAACTGATGTTGCCGTTGCACTCCCTGAACAACCTAATGCGATGCAACCGGCAGATAAACAGCTTAAAAATGGATGGTATCCATGGGATCCTTATCAATATGTTGAAGGCGGTGAAGGCTTTAAAACCCTTACAGGACTTGATGTTCAGCTTGTTAAAGCAATAGCCAAAAAAGCTGGCTATAATGTCTTTTATGAAGAAGTAAGTTGGAAGCAACATCTTGATGATATAAAAACAGGAAAGAGAGATTTCGCAGCAGGCGCCACTTGGACAGAGGAACGCGCTGAATTTTCTTATTATTCAACACCTTATAGACGTGAAGAAAATTCACTTTACGTAAGACGTGGAGAACTTTCAAAATACAATTTTGGTGACGTCCAAAAATCCTTAGACAGCATTAAAGAAAAAAATCTTCGTGTAAGTGTCGTCGATGGTTTTATTTACGCAGATCCACGTATTAATGAGTTTATTAAAGACCCCAAAAATCAAAATAATATTACTAAAACTGCCAATGATATGGAAAGTCTTGAAAACCTGCTTAATGGCAATGTTAATGCGTTTTTTGCTGATCGATTGGTCACTTCAACAATTGCTTGGCGTATGGGCAGTAGAGATAAAATAGAAGAACAATATTTAGGTGTTGGCGTTGACATTCATCTTGTTTTTAGCAAAAAATCAACAACACCAAAAATTGTCGAAGAATTCAACAAAGCTATTACAGAAATAAAAAAATCTGGTGAATATGGTCATATTATTAAAGGTTATCTATTACCTGTTTTATTACTTCAAACAATTGATCGTCCTTGGTTTTTGATTATTGATATTATTGGAACAATTGCCTTTGCACTCTCGGGATTAATCGTCGCTTATCACGAAAGAACAACATTGTTTGGCGCCTTAATCTTTGCAGCACTGCCATCCGTTGGAGGCGGCATTTTACGTGATATTATAGTAGATCGAAAACCGATTGGCATTTTAAGCAATCCTATTTATGCCATCCTTATTTTATCTGTTGTGATTATAGGTTATTTATTTACTCATTTTATATATCCTTATATCGTACGAAAATTTATGAATCATACTGACAATAGCCATCAACCTAAATCAAAGATTGGCATTTCGACAGCAGACCGATTTTTAGTTATTTTCGATGCGTTAGGTCAAGCAGCTTTTACGGTTTCAGGTGTTGTTGTTGCAGTCGTGACTAAAAGTGATCCATTATGGATATGGGGCCCAGCTTTTGGGGCATTAACAGGAGCAGGCGGCGGTATATTGAGGGATCTTTTACGATCTGATAATTATATTTATGCATTAAAAGGTGCATTTTATGCAGAAGTATCGCTCATTTGGGGCTTTATTATGGCAATATTTTTGATATGGCAGGAAGAACGCGCTGATCCAAATTTCATTTTTTACTTAGTGGTTATTTCGGTTATCGGTTGTTTCTTCACACGCATTCTTACAATGCGCTTGAACTTCCATGGTGCAATGTTTGGAGAACCTTTAAGAAAACATTTAGAAACGAAGAAAAGCAAGGAATAGTGTTTTTTACTAACAATATAAATATATTACCATAAAAAGGAATTTTTATGTCAGTAAAATATATCAATCTTGCTCTACAAGGAGGAGGCTCACATGGTGCTTTTACATGGGGTGTTTTAGACCGTTTACTGGAAGAAAAAAATTTAAAAATTGAAGGCATTAGTGGTACCAGTGCGGGTGCTATTAATGGCGCACTTGTAGCTACAGGCATTATTACGGCTGGACGACAAGAAGCACAGAAAAATTTAGATACATTTTGGCATTCGGTTGCCAATCTTACACCGCAACCAATTATTTTTCCATTTTTATCTTGGACACCGCATACATTTTTTCCTTTTGGCTTTTGGTTTGATTATTTATCACAAGTATTTTCGCCTTATGACATAAATCCTTTTAATTATAATCCTATTCAATCTATTCTTCGTGAATGTATAAATTTTGAATGTTTAAGAAAAACAGATAAAATCAAAATATATGTGTCTGCAACAAATGTAGAGACAAATCGTATAAAAGTCTTTGAAAATAAAGACATTTGCTTGGAATCACTTTTAGCTTCTATTTGTTTGCCAAACATTAGTCAAGCCGTTGAATGGAATGAAAGTTTTTTTTG
>JAUYSY010000075.1 GCA_030696155.1 Alphaproteobacteria bacterium
CGCCAACGCGAACAGAGCGTGCATAAACAATGCCACCTAAAGACAAAACAGCAACTTCCGTTGTGCCACCACCAATATCAACAATCATTGATCCTGTAGGTTCCGTCACAGGTAATCCAGCACCAATGGCTGCAGCCATAGGCTCTTCAATTAAAAATACGCGACGTGCGCCAGCGCTTTCAGCTGATTCTTGAATAGCACGTCTTTCAACAGCTGTTGAACCTGACGGGACGCAAATAATAACACGTGGACTTACAAAACTTGATCTACGGTGAACTTTACGGATGAAATATTTAATCATTTCTTCAGCAACTTCAAAATCAGCAATAACACCATCGCGTAAAGGACGTATTGCTTGGATGTTGCCTGGTGTTCTACCCACCATGCTTTTTGCTTCTTCACCTACGGCTAAAACTTGCGATTTACCGCGCACATTTGCAATTGCAACAACAGAGGGCTCATTCAAAAAAATGCCTTTTCCTTTGACATAAACGACCGTATTAGCGGTACCTAAATCAATTGCAATATCTGATGATAAAAAGCCAAGAAGCTTATCGAACATTTTTTCTAGTCCCGGGTTTAGAATGAATAGGATAATAGTACTTTCTACCTCATCCTATCCAAAAAAGAAATACAATTATGGGTGAAGGTACACTAATTTTGAGTTACGAAAAATTAACTGCCTAGATTATGAGATAAAGTCTAGAAAGAACGAGAACCGGAACGGAATGTACTTCTTTGTACATAAGTACCGGAAGCACAGGTCTGACGACGACTTTATCCATAGGATTGGCAGTTTATGAGTAATGTGCAGGATCTTTCATATGATAAAATCCCCAAGCATGTCCGCTAGGATCTTTAATCATAAATAATCTTGCGCCCCAAACTGTATCTTCTGGCGCCGTACAAACACCACCATTTTGTTTTACCTTTTTGTAATAATCATCTGCATTATCGACAACGCGGTAAAATTCAATCGACGAACCAACGACGTGATTTGGTTCTGCAGGATGAATACCAAAATGAGATCCATCAATATTAAATCCTGCGTAAAAGGGTTGTTCTTTTTTATCCCATTCCATAACGCATTTTTCGGCATCCCAATAGCCTCCGAATTCAAATCCTAGAATATCTTTATAAAATTTTACAGAATTGACAACATTCGGCACATAAATCATGCCCCCTAAAGGTCCTTTAAACATGATATTTCCTTGTTCTTGCTAACGTGTTGAGTTGTTTTCGTCAGAATAGATAGGGTATAACCACAAATCCCAAAATCAAAATAACAATGGCAGCTATCGTTACAGCTGTCAAATGACGCTCAATAAAATCTTTTGTGCCTGGAAAAAACCATAAAAAGGCAGCAAGACTGAAAAAACGAAAGCCACGCGCAATAATGGACGCCATAAAAAAAGTAAGTAAATCAACATGGGCTACGCCTGCCGTAATTGTTACAATTTTGTACGGAATAGGCGTCAATCCTTTAAGCGCAATAATTAAGAAAGCATGACGATTGAATGATTCAAGCATGCTAGCAAAACCTTTTTCTGCACCAAAGCTGCTAATGATCCATTGACCTACACTTTCATATAAAGCATACCCAATATAATATCCCAAAAACCCACCTATAACAGATGTTACAGTGCAAATAAATGCCAAATACCAACCTGATTTAGGTTTGTTGACGAGCATCGCAATATAAAGAGGATCTGGGGGAATTGGAAAAAATGAACTTTCAGCAAAAGAAACAGCAATCAAAACCCATAAAGCTTTGGGATGATCTGCGTAACTCATCATCTTATTATAGGCACGCTTTAACATCCAAATTCCCTTAAATTTAGGTCAAACTTGTAAATTTTAATCGAACAATTTCTCTCACAAAAAAGAGAATTCTCCTTTCTACATAAGCGAAATACGCAAAAAAAGCAATGTTTTTCACACATTCAATAAAACTTATGTGACTTTAAGTAGGATAATCGAGCAAAAAGCATCATTGTCAAATATACCCAAATGATTTGGAAATGCCGATTTTTAGACATGAGGTTTGTGGTGATTTTTGATGCCAAAAATTTCGACAGATAATTGTTTTACCTTAGAAACTTTTGGTTCAAAAAGCGACCAAAGGTCATCGGATAAAAACGGTAGTATCAGATTATTTGGGTATAACTACTTACTCACTCACATAAACAAAAGTGAAATCTTAAAACCCTCCTAACATGTTTTCAAAACATCAACACAAATTAATACTCACAACAATTATTTAAATAAATAAAATTTTATATTTAGCATTAATAATTTATTAACTAATAATTACTTATAATTACTATAATAAGTAAACTTTTGTATAAATAAGGGAGAAATAAAATGACAAAACTATTTAGATTAACATCGTTTGCTCTTGCTTTAGGCTTTTGCAGCGTAAATATAGCATTAGCCGACCCACTTACTGTGACTGGGAATAGTTTCCAACAAAACAGAATTGGTACAAGTCTTGCGAATCAAGCACTTTCAAATATTTTTAATTCAACTGTTGCCAATGGTTCTGCTGGAAATACATTTACAGTTTTAGAAGCAAAAAGTGGCGATGGATTTGCAACAATTATCGGCAACAGTGTGCTACAGCAAGAAATTGGCACAACAAATGCATATCAAGAAGCAACAAACATAATAAGCTCTTCTGTAGGTAATCATGCTGCAGGAAATGCAATTACTTTCTCTGGTCAATAATTATCAAACAAGGTAAGAAATTATTAAGTCATTACAAGAACGTGATTCTAAAAATTTCTTACCTTTTCTTAAAATCATTGCATGCGGCTAATTTTATAACATTTCAAATAAAATGATATAGATCAAACCTATAATACTCTTGAATCAAATATTTACTGGATGTTTGTTCTTTTTTTATTTTATTTTTTATTAAAATGCATTACAATTCCTTAAATTAAAATTATATCGGATTTAAAATGTTTATACTTTTTCGTTTTGTCAAAACAACCTCATATTTTTCTTCTTTTTACATTGATAATATTAATATCAATTATAAGTGTAAATATAACTAAAAATAAAAAAAACCAAACATATATTAATATTCGATTCTCTGCACAATCAACAATAATTATTTATTGACGTTTATAAAATTTAAAAATTGAAGGAAAATAAAATGAACCAATTTAAAATAGCTCTTTTTCTTTTGAGTGTTTTTACTTTTACGCAACCTCTTTCCGCATCGGATGACGAGAATTTTTCTCTTGATGATGAATATATAGAGGATTCTGATGGTTTTGAAACGTCAAGCGATGACGAAACCACGGATAGTCAGCTTCAAATTGTTTTTAAAGATTACATAAATATGCGTGGAAATTTTCAATCACATTGGGGGTTTACACGATCTAACTATGATTCCATATCAAATAATTGGATTAGAGATTTCTTTGACAACAAATTTAAAATAAAATATACGATTAATGAAAATGGTACTGCAAGAAAAGAAAGCAACTATTTTAAAGATATCTCTGAAAATGATCTTGATTTAATTGAAGGAATACTCGAAAATAAAGTCATATTTTATCATTGGCTCAATGACAAAATAAAAGAAAGTAGCTATAACTCCAATGACTTAAATTCAATTTTTTTAACGAAAAAAATATCAAAATCCTGGAAGAAGCACCTATATATTAACGGATTAGTTAAACACTATCTTTACAATCATTGTCTTCTCGATTTACTTTGTAAAACTATAAAAGATACTTTCACAGATAATATTGAAATGAATTATTGCGATGAACGCGGCAATGTTAAATTGTGCGACTTGCAAGAAACAAACCTTTCTAAAGTTCGTACAATCTTAAGACAAATTGAACAAGATCTAAAAAATAATACTAATCTTCAGAAATGTTTTGAAATTAAAAAACATCCCATCAAAAATTGTTCGAAAGCATGCCTTCACACTTATTTCAAAGATATCGACGCATCTGACTTGCATCGTTATTACAATCTTTCGCTGGGACGTTTTATTTTGCTCGAAAAGGTATTTGGCGTTGAAACAATCAAAAAACTTACTGATGATATTGAATTTTATCCACAAGAAACACAAGAAGATGTTTCTGAAATCGACTTAGATTCTTTGATTGCAGATTTACCTAAAATTGTAGATTTTCCTAAAAAAGAAAAATCGTCCCAAAAGAAAAAATCAAAGAATAGCTCAAAAAAACGTAAAGGAAAAAAAACAACTAATGCATCAAAAAAAACTGAAAAAAACAATTCGACAGACGAATCAAAACCTGCCCCTTCACAAACCGAATTAACTATGCAATCAGATTTTCAAATTATTTTACCAAATGGTGAATTATTTGATTGCCCGCAACAACACATAATAAAAGAAGATCAGCAAGAAAAAAAGAAGAAAAAAGGTTTGTTTGATAAGATAAAAGAAAAAGCTCATCAAGGCATCGAATCAGCCCAAGAAACAATTAATTTAGTGCAAAACGCATCCCAATTTATTCAACACCCTCAAGAAGAAATGCGCGTTTTAATGCAACGCATTAATGGATTACTCCATCATCAATCATCACTTCAACGTTTGAATACTGAAATGCGAGGACGTTTAGAATATGAATCACAAAAGCTTAAAGAAGCTGAATCCGCAAAAGCTGAAATTGAAGAAAAATATATTGGACTCAAAGAACAATTAGATCATTTTGAATCTCAAAAAAAAGAACAAGAAAAAAAGCTGCGTAATTTAGAAAAAGCAAGCAATGACGCTACATCTTATGTACAAAAACTCGAAACACTTTCGTCAAACACTCTAAGCGAAGCTGATGCTTTGCGCGCTTATGCGGATGCTCTTTCAATACAGACTCATGCAATTATTCAGCATAATCATGGATTTGCTTTTTTATTAAATCAATATCAAGAAGCTTATGCAATGCAGAGCCAGTATTTGCGGCAAATAGACAATGATAGGCGTGCACTTTTAGCAGAAAATGAAAGACTTAGAAACGCGTTAGAAAAGAAAAAAGAATAATTCTTAAAATTATGAGGGCTCTTGAATATAAGAGCTCTCCCAAACAAGCATTAACTTATAGAAACATCAGAAGAATCATTAAAGTTATCCACAAATAATTTTGTACCGTCATCAAATTCAACAAAAAGTTCTTTTCTTTTATCAAATAAAGTCCTTGTTGCTATCACTTTTTTGCCTTTAATAAGTTCTAATAGTCTTAAACTTAGATTTTTCTCTTCATCATTAATATCATCTCCTAAATCTAAAATATTTTTCATACGCTCTTGAGAAAGATCTTCTTTGTCAACAAGGCCTATCAATCTTATTGGCGCTTCACTCCCCTGAAAGATTTTAATGGGCAATGCCATTATATAGGCACCAATTGGTGGCAAGTCCTTACTATTAGCAATATTTTCAACAATATATTTACCAGCCCCTAAAACAAGCTGATGAACAGGAAATTGGCTTTCAATAGAATCTGGCGATAAAGTGTCAATACCCAGTCCCTTAATTTCTCTTTCCAACAATAAAATCGCTGCTTCAGCTGATATTGAAGGGAAAAGAAGATTGTTACGATATTTAATAGGATCATGCCAATATTGATCCCAACCTGTTCTAATAATCACAAAACTATTTGGTAAAATATCACCAAATTTTAATTCAAAATCTAAAATATCATTAACACTTAACGTGTAATGTGCATGTGCTCGATCTGAAACATCAATGACAAAAACAGGTGCCGCCAGATCTTCTAACGGAATTTCAGCAATTGATTTTGCTCCTTTTATACAATGAGAAGGCGCATCCATATGCGTCCCAATACCCGCTTGCATTTCTATATCTTGAACAAAGAACTTTGTTGGTGAATCGGAATCTTCATAATTTGATCTTATCTTGTGCTGAAATCCACAATCTCCGTTCCAGCTTGGGATGTCAGATGTAATATTATGCGTTAAGTCAATCATTTTATAGGGAAAAAGCATATTAACATAAACCTATCTTGTCATTTCATTATTTTAGAAAATCACCTGACAATATCAAAAAATCATAGAAAATACCATTCAACATGCAATGCCATAATTACAAAAAAAATAATTTGTCAATATTATTGACATGCTCTAAACTTTAAGGTAGAGTAATTGTATTGTTAATTTTTTATTTATTTATTACGAGGTTCGTTATGAAAAGACTATTTATGTACTCCTTATTGGGGTTTTTGTCCTTTAATGCTTTTAAATCTGAAGCATTAACACCCTTCGAAGCCGCTTCTTTAGCGCAAGCTGCAGAAAAAAGAGATGCCGACTATGTTGAAGGTTTTCAATTGGTTTCCCAAGAAATAGCACGCCCAAATGGCGATGCTGTCGATCAAATTCTTGCCCAATTATGGGTTAATCATGAAGAAAAAGAATATGTTGTTGTTTTTAACACAACAAAAGCCATCGGCAAATGGGCATTAGCTGACGTTATTAATAAAGTATATTCTTATGATGATGTTATAGATTTTGCACGTCAACAAGGTCGTATTTATAATGATCAAGTTAAACAAGCAGGATATCCTGAACTTGCAGGTGGTGTTGTCCAAAAAGTTATAGCTAATTTAGTGAGTGGCGTAACAAATGCAAGTTATGGATTAGGCAGAGGATTAAGTTACGCTGCAAGTGGTATTGGTAGCTTATTCTCTTCTTCAAAAAAATCTGTAGAAATGGAACAAATAGACCAAATTGAAGAAGTTGAATCAAATAACATTAAAAAACTGCCGGCAGGTTATTTAGGTAATCTTGTTGAAACAGCTTATAATCTTTATTTAAATTTACTTCAACATGTTGATAATAATGAATATGCAATAAAAGTTGTTGGTCATTGTTTTGGTGGCTATTATGCTCAAATCATAGCAAGTAATAATAATCTTGGTGGTTATAGTTTTTCCTCTTATGGTATGAATTTACCCCAAGCAGATCAAACCAAAGAATTTACGAATTACCGCCATCTAAATGATCACCTTACAGAACTAAACGAAGAACATTATGGCAAAACAATTGCCCTTAATGATCTTCCACTTAATGTCATTGATAATTTAGATGATCATATCCGTTCGCTTAAAATAAAAGATGTTACATCAACACGTTGGGCAATCATGGATGATTATCTCACTAAAAATCATGCAATTGATGGTTTTGTGGATCAATTGAATCCAGGCAATAAAAAAAGCAAGAGCGTTCAAAATTCAAATGCGAATGTTGTAGATCATTCTTTTTCTTCTAGTGCATTACCAATTTCATCGCTTGCAATACCTAAAGTTGAGGAAATTGCGATTAAACCAAGTATTGCTCCAGTGGTATCTAAACCTGAGGCATCTATAATTAATGTAGCGCCTTTAGTTAATGAAGAAATTATCATTGCACCTTCTTCTGAGCCTATAGTTTCTTCTTTTGCGCCACCACCACCGCCACCACCAGCGTCTAACCTAGGATTTAAAATTTTAACTGCTGATGAGTTAGAAGCAATGGATGATCTAGAACGATTAGATTACGAATCAGATCTTGCTGCTGAAAAAAAGAAAGCTGAAGGCTCTGCGCGTGGTAACGTGATTAGTTCTATTGCAGACGCTGCCGCTAGAATGAAAAAGCGAACTGCTGTAATACATGGGGACGAAGTAGAAGTAAAAAACGATAAATTAACTGAAATGAATAATAAGCTATTGCATTTTAGAGAAGTTGAATATAAGAGTATTTCAAAAAGTATTGATAGCATCAATGATGCAATAGCAAAAATTGAAGAACAGCAAAAACGTTTAACCAAGACTCTTGATAAACCAGGCTTTAAAGATAGATTTGATGAAAATTGTCTTCGTCTTACAGTTCTTAAAGGACTTAGATCTTATGCTTAAATAAAGCATTTATCTAAATTATCTTTTATTACACCCACTTGTTTCTGCAGGTGGGTTTTTTATTTCCCTCATTCAAAAATTAGACTTCTTTCTAAACTCGCTAATGTGAGACGAGTGATAGAAGGTTCGGCACGGAAGACCGCAGTGTATCTCTATATACATGAGGATCTGAGTACCGAAACGACGTATCAATCGGCCGCAGTAGTAGAGTTTCCAAAGAAGTCTATTACCTTTTATGTTTTGTCTTACGACCACGCAACACATGAATAAGTGTTTGTTTTAAATAAATATAACCTGTAATAAGCGTTAAGATCGCTGCAATCCATAATAAAACAGCCCCTAATTTAGGCAAAAATGGACAAGACGGTGTCCCATAGCTAAAAAGCAAAGTGCCAATCGCAAACATTTGACAAAATGTTTTCCATTTTGCAAGCTCTGTCACCGGCATACCCACGTTAAAATTAGCCAAAAATTCGCGTAATCCAGATACCAAAAATTCACGCGATAAAATGATGAGTGTAGGAATTAAAGTAAATCCTTTTAATTTATCCACGGCAACCATAAGGATCAATGTTGTTGCAACAAGCACTTTATCAGCAATAGGATCCAGCAATTTACCGAGATCTGAAAATTGTCCTAATTTACGTGCTAAATATCCATCTAAAAAATCTGAAATACCAGCAATTGTATAGAGGATGAACATCGCCCATCTGGCTGCCATGGAGTCAATATAAAAACAAACGACAATTGTCGGAATAATAATAATACGTAGAAAAGTTAATATATTAGGTATGCTTAATACTTTATTTTTTGAATAATTTATTTTTTTATTTTCTTTCATTTTTAACCTGTTAACTGTTTTATCGTGTTCAAATTACGTGACAAAGTTTAGAAAGACAGAGAGAACGGCTGTCTTTCTATAGTGACCTAAAAACGCTCAAGTCTAAAGCCATCAAGGCCCTACTCCTACGCCTCACTACCAGCTCCTTTCTTCTTCCTACGTCCCGCGACTTGATCGCGGGATCCAGAAAGCATCTAGAAAGCCTAGATAAACGATTTCCTACACACTTTTGCATCATGGATCCCGCGGACATGCCGCGGGACGTAGGAGGTGGGGCAAGCAATTGTTATTAAATATCAATAAGCTACGATACTTATGGGTAATATAGGGCCGCGAGAAGTAGGACTTTTGTAGTATTTTCGAATCATTTTACTATACATAAGTACCATTGCTTCAGTTTTACAACGAATTTGCTTACAGGCTGCGCTATTATCCTTTTTGAAAAAACGCGTGAATTTTTTCAGCTATATCATTGTTAATGCCTTCTACTTTTTTAAGATCCGTCACACTTGCTTTTGCAATATCCTTAACCGATCCAAAATGGAGTAAAAGTGCTTTTTTGCGTTTAGGTCCTATACCTTCTATATCATCTAATTGCGAACGTGTAAGTACATTTTCTCGTTTTTGTCGGTGACTTCCAATGGCAAAGCGATGCGCTTCGTCTCGTAACCTTTGAAAAAAGTACAATACTGGATCGTTTGGCTCAAGCTTGAAAACATCGCGATTCGGCATATAAAAATCTTCACGTCCTTTATTGCGTTCCGGACCTTTTGCGATCGCAATTAATTGTATATCATTTATGCCTAAATCAATTAAAGTTTCTTGAACAGCGGATAATTGTCCTTTACCACCATCAATTAATATAAGATCTGGCCAAAGATCTTTTTCACGATCGGGATCTTCTTTTAAAAGACGCTGAAACCGCCGTTGAAAGACTTCGCGCATCATACCGTAATCGTCACCTGGCGCTAAGGCATGTTTAAAACCGACATTGAATTTACGGTAAGAATTTTTTAAAAATCCTGTTTTATCAGCACAAATCATACACCCCACAGCTTGAGCGCCTGAAATATGGCTGTTGTCATAAACTTCAATACGTTGTGGTATAAAATCTAACCCAAATTTATCTTTTAAACCAGCAAATAGATCATCTTGATTATTACTGTTCTGCCTTTTGCGCGCCAATGCTTCTTCTGCATTTTTGAGTGCGTGATCAAGAATATTTTTTTTCTTACCCGTTTTAGGCATTAAAAATACAATTTTGCGTCCCGCTTTTTGCGACAAAGCATCCTGAATAATTTCTTGATCCTCTGGTTTATGACTTAAAATTATTTCTTTAGGGGGCATTCTATCGTCGTAAAACTGTCCCAAGAAGGTAGATATAATTTCAGAAGCCGACCATTCTTCATCATGTGTAAAAAAATAAGGGACGTTCCCTAAATTTTGACCGTTACGATAGAAAAAAAGCTGCACACAACTGATCTTAGGGCTTGTTGCGACTGCTAGCACATCAGCTTCCTCGCTAATGCCCTCACCATGGATAAAAAGCGTTGATTGGATGTTTGTCAAAGCACGAATGCGATCCCTATAAATTTTGGCTTGTTCATAATCTAATTTATCACTCGCTTCATGCATTCTAACTGCAAGCTGCGATTGTATAATACTTGATTCCCCTTTAAGAAAGGCAATCGCTTGGTTAACAAGAACGTCATAATCTTGTTTATTGATATATTTTACACAAGGTGCTGAACATCTTTTGATTTGGTACAAAAGACAAGGTCTTGTTCGATTTTCAAAAACAGCATCATTACAACTACGTAATAAAAATACTTTTTGAAGAATGGTAAGCGTTTCATAAACAGCGTGACTAGAGGCGTAAGGACCAAAATAACTTCCTTTAATCGTTTTGTTGCCACGATGCTTAAGGATTTGCGGAAAAAGATGATTGGTCGTCAAAAGAATATAAGGAAAACTTTTATCATCGCGTAACAAAACATTATAAGGCGGCTTGTAAGATTTGATTAAATTGTTTTCAAGAAGCAAAGCCTCGCTTTCCGTTTGAGTCGTAATAATTTCGACATGATATACTTGGTTAACCATGTGCAAAATACGTGTATTGAGGCGATTAATCTGGGTATAAGAAGTCACGCGTTTGACGATATTTTTTGCTTTTCCAACATAAAGAACAATGCCTTCTTTGGACACCATTCTATAGACGCCAGGTTGGTTGGGTAGTGTTTTTACAATCCGTTTTAGATTTTCAAGGCCTGAAATTCTATCAGACATAATCAAAGTGCCTTATATCATTTGTTGTTCTAGTTCAAACTTAAGCAGCAACCCTGTGGATAAGTCTGTGGGCAAAAAGGGGATGAACTATTTCTAAGGCTTGATAATATGCCACTTTTATCTCTTTGTCAGCTTTTCAATTGAATTTGCCTAACATATTGTTTTTATTGATTTTTTATATGTATAGTAATGCTCAAGAAGAGGGGTATGCTATGACTTGGCAAGCACTTTTTTTGCAAAAATGTTAAAAAAAAAGCTTGTGTATAAAAAATTTTGTGATTTTCAAAGGAAAACAATATTGACCAATTGCATCAAAAAGTCCTGAACTCTTTTTTTGAGCTCAGGACTTTAAAAAGCAGCAAACTATAATTGAATTTAATTAAAGATCGGTAAAAAAAGAGGACAAACTTGTGTATAACAGCCTAATACAACGAGATTGTTCCTAGAACTTCAAGTCAATATAAGTTTGATGGATGCTTTTAAAATACTTTTCTAAAAGCTACCCACCATACTTTATAACAACTTTTACATTTAAGCT
>JAUYSY010000087.1 GCA_030696155.1 Alphaproteobacteria bacterium
TCTATTGTTTTATTAATACAAGATACGACAATGCTTAATTATAGCGGTCAAAAAGAACGTCAAGATTTAGGGCCTATTCAACAAGATAATGTGCGAGGAATATTCTTACATCCAACTTTTGCAGTAACACCTAAACGTGAATGCTTAGGAATTGTTGATTATGAACAATGGGCTCGAGAAAAATTCACACACAAAACATCAGAAGAACGCAAAGCACAACGTTACTCGAAAGCAATAAAAGATAAAGAAAGTTATCGTTGGATAAGGGGGTATAAAAAGGTAAATAAACTTGCTAAAGCGATACCTAGCACCCGCTTTGTCTATGTTGCTGATAGAGAAGGTGACATTTATGATATTTACCATGAAGCACAAGCTATTGATAATCAAGCAGATTGGGTAATTCGAGCAACTTTTGACAGGCGCATTTTAGATGAATTTGATGCCAAAAAACATAATAAATTAAAGGCTACTGTAAAAGAAAATGCGCCTATTGGAAAAGTCGCTTTCACGATGTCTTCTTTTGGAAATAGAAAAAAACGTGAAATCACTCAAGAAATTTTTACAAAAGAAGTTACATTGCTTCCTCCTCGTGAAAAGGCAAAAGAAGGTTTTATGCCAGTCAAGATAACAACCATTATTGCAACAGAGATTAATCCTCTTGCTGGAGAAAAAGCAATAGAATGGGTTTTATTAACAAATGTCCCTGTGTCTAATTTAGAAACCGCTTTACAAGTAATTCAATGGTATTTATGTCGTTGGCAGATAGAGATTTATTTTAAGGTATTAAAAAGTGGATGTACTATTGAAAAACTGCAACTAAGCGATAAATAACGGTTTGATCCTTGTCTTGAAATGTATCTTATTATTGCTTGGCGGATTCTATTTTTAACTATGCTTGGTAGAGCTCACCCTTCCTTAAGTAGTGAGTGTGTATTTGAGACTATAGAATGGCAAACAGCATATATTATGGCACATAAAAAACCTCCACCAACTAAGCCTCCAGCTTTGAAAGAGACTTTAAAAATGATTGCTCAATTGGGAGGTTTTCTCGGACGAAAACATGATGGAGATCCAGGACCAATAGTTATGCGGAAGGGATTACATGTCCTATATGAACATATTAAGGCTCGTGAAATATTTCAAAATACATTTGCTGTCACTTATGGGTAATGATATAGTCGCGGGTAGTAGTAGGGGGTAGAAAATACCCTTCAACTTGTAACGCTTTAAATTTATTTTACTATAATTAACAAGAACAATATATTAATACATATTTCATTAACATATATTTTACTTGAATAATAACACATAACTTGATAACGTCAGATTCATTGACATATAAATTACTTAAATATAAAATTGAAAGATTTCATCATGAAAAAAATTACGTTGTTCATTTCCTTATTTTCATTGTGTTCAAACATATCAATAGCACGCGTCCCACCTGAGCAATGTTTTGATTTTTACCAAAATACAAAAAAAGAATATAAAGATATATCGCCTGCTTGGGCTGAAATTGCGTTACAATCCAATATTATTAAAAATATGCGCTTATTTGGTCATTTTTCCTCAGCGGAACATCCTCAATTTAAAGCCCATTCTGCTTTTAATGTACGCCAAGATACGCTTCAACTCAATGCACCTCAAGATGCCATTTCTGGGCTTATGCAATATTTATTTCCAACACCCAATGGACAAATTTTAGCTGTTAATCAACGTGATAACGACCCACTTGGCTATATCGGTCGTCAAAAAAAATTAGACTTAATTAACGATATTTTAGAACAAGTTATTTTATTCAAAACAGGAAAAGATATCAAAGGTCAAGAAACAACCATCGATGAAAATAATTTTAAAACATCAATAATAAATATCCTTGATAAAACGCGTACCAAAAATGATAGAAGCGGTTCGCGCAAAACAAAATTCAACCTTCTTCGTGATCAATTTGCTCTTATTCTTACACATGCCGTAATAGAAGAAAAAAACAATATTCATAAATCAAAATATCCAGAACATATTGTTATACAATCATTATTTTCTTTTGCGCTGAATATTGCTGACAACAGCCAAGAAATTTACAATAAATTTCCTTGGATTTTTAATGTGATAATACTTGATTCAAAATTTTCAGAAGAAGATTACAACAAACTTAAAGAAAGCTTATTGAATGATCCAAAATTTGAAAAAGGCATCGACAACGAAAAGTTAATTCGCGTTTCATTAGGTAATATTTATTTTGAAGAAAAACTCCCTAAACCTTTAACCTATGTCACCACTTTCTATAACCATAATAATAAAAATATCCCATATCCAAATTGTGGCGAAACAAGTCTTCTTAATTTCTTTTATTATGTTTGGGGTGATCGGGGCATCATTAACCCTGCTTATATTGAAGAAACTGAAAAAAAAATTAATGGTGCATTATCAGAAAATTGGCAAAAACTTAAAAAATATTTTTTAAATTTTAGCACGATAGGATCTTCAGCCAATAGAGATGCGCAATATGACTGGAGTCAACTTATCTCAAACCTCAACAAAAAAGATACAGATCCCTCTTTAAAAATTACTTATCGAAATGAACAATTGTGTAATGTCCAAGGAATAGGACTTATCAACATGTTAAACGTTCTTGAAAAACTTATCCCAGATCAAGAATTGGAACAAAAATTTCCTAATAATAAGGAAGAGATGCTGAAAGTAGCAACATTTAAAATTGATCGTCTTACAGCACTTTTTTCAAGATCAGAAGCAATTCTAGATTGGAAAATCGAACAAAAAAAAGAAATAAAGGAAGTGTTTAGCGCAGTTGATTTCACACTTAACCAGAAAGATTTTTTTCAATGGAGATTTTCATTTGATTCTTTTAGCTTTAGACCAGCAAAAATTAATGCATCCAATTGGCTTAAACAAGTTTCTTGGGATAAAACACCATTTTTAATAAGTGGATGGATGAAAACACAAACAAATGCCTTTCATGCAATAAAAAATGCGTCTGAAATCTATCATATGAATTTAAGCGTAACGCTAGAAGCTGCAAAAGCTATTGATCTTATTTTAGGTAATCGCTGGCAAAATCTTTATAGCCATATCCCACAAATTATAGGGAGAAGTCTTTTCGTAGAAGATCCCTTTACCCAAAAAATAATATATACTTTGCTCCATTTTTACGAAAATGGTATAGATAATTTTTATTATCCAGAACTTGATTGGAAAAATTATATTCCCAATTTTGTACCTATGAATAAAGAATCTTTACTTTCTTTTGCTGCAGAACATGCGCTTTTTAATCTTCTTAAAAATTATAGCATTGCTGATAATATCGAAGCCAACGCACATTATTATGCAACTAAAGAAAATCATCTTCCTATGATTCAATGGTTATGTGATCAAGATTCAAGCATAATCTATAAACCAGTTACATATTTTAACGAAGACCTTATCCACGTCGCTATAAATCATGGCCACCAATATTTAATCGACTATTTCAATCCATCATCAGAATACATAGATAAAAATGGAACAAGGCTTCTTTATACTTGCGCAAACGCGCGCAGCGATAACACTTTATTCTTACAACAACTACAAAGAATGGGTGCTAAAATTAAATCCTTACATAATTATTGCCCCTGGGAACATTATGCACATTTCAATAATATTAAATTCTTGATTGATTTAATAATAGAACAAGGCTTTTCGTTAGATACAAAAGATCCTAAAGGTAAGACTGCATTAATGCACTTTGTTCAATATAATTCAGACATCCCGTTTCGCTATTTAGTAGATAAAGGCGCCAATATTAATGAGTTGGATAATGAAGGTGGAAGTGTTTTACACCTTGCATCACTAATAGGACGACTTAATTTTGTTAAACTTCTTGTTGAAGAGAAAAAATTTGATATTAATCAAAAAGATATGCATGGCAATACACCTTTACACATAGCTATTCAATTTAATAAACCTCAAATTATTAATTATTTGATTGATCAAGGCGCAAACATAAATGAAGTGGACAATCAAATGCAAACACCACTTCATTGTCTTGTAGATAACGCTACAAAAAATCGTACAAACGCTATTGAAGAGCTTCTTAAAATTGCCGGCCTATTTTTACAAAATGGTGCTGATCTTAATATACAAGATATAAATGGCAATACAGCTTTTCACATTGCTGTCATATCTCAACAACCTGATATTGTTAATTATCTTTTAGCAATGAATGCAGATGTCACCATACGCAATAAATTAGGCCAAACACCTCTTCTTATGCTTGATTTCGAAACAGCCTATTTTCCTGCTAAAAAAAATGTTGAAGATAATAATATTATTAATCTTGAACAAAACGAACAGAACATACCTTATATGGATGCCTATCAAAGAAGTATATTGATTTTAAATGCATTACTCAAAAAAAATGCCGATATTAACGCAGTTAATGCAGAAGGCGAAACGATCCTTTACGAATTAATAAGTCATAATGATTTAAATAAAATAAAAGAAGTTCTAGACCTTGGTATTGATGTAAATGTTCAAAATTCAAAAGGTAAAACAGCTATTTTAAAACATTTTAATTCAGATTCTTATTTTAACGATGAACAAGAAATTAAACGACTTTCCTTGCTTCTTGAATATAATGCAGACCTCACATTAAGTGATCTTGAAGGAAACAATCTATTTAGCACAATTCTCAATGAAACAGATTATGTCAGCGAGGCGAAAAAAAAATTGTTTACATATCTCCTTGATAATGGGTTTTCACCAAACGAAAAAGACAATGAAGGCAGTACACTTTTGCATAAATCATGTAAAAGCCCTTTCAGTCACACAGACTTCATAAAACTTCTAGCCGATCATAAAATGATAAACCTTAATGCAATGGATAACGAAGGCAAAACACCACTTAATTATCTTTCAAGTTCGGATGGTAAAATCGCTTCATATCTTATTAGCAAAGGTGCAGATGCTAATTCTACCAATAAATATGGCAGAAAATGGAGCGACATTCTTAAATAATATATCTAACCAGAGCCGCTAACATTTCACACCAACCCATCAGCACTACCTATTGTGCTACGAACAAGCGGAGGTTATAACTCCTGAATGATCATCACACTCTAATTGGTAACCTTCACATCACCTTTTAGTGTTTTTCTCTCAGGCACATATTTTTCTTTCAATTTAAGCAATGCATCGTTTTGATGCCACGACAGAAGCGGCGTTATCTGCGTCACGCGTATTTCTTTTGGTATATCTTGAGTATTTTTATCTTGGGCCTCACCCCAAACGGGCATTACGACCAATGAAAGTAGAAAAACATATACAGATCTTTTCATTTTTTAACTCCATCATAAGTATTTATACTTTATTCTATAATAAAAATTATTAAAAAAGTGTTATTACTAAATATATATAAAATTCATATTGTTTCTATATTTAAATAATTTGAAAACACTACTATCCCACTAATTCTCGCGACAAAAACCGCGGGATCCATTGTGCAGAGGGCAAATGTATGGATTTATTGTTACTTTTCCATGGGTTTCATGGACCCCGCGATCAAACCGCAGGGAGTAAGAGGGGTGGCTTATAGCTTTTTCAAGCTATTTTACTATAAATAGAATCAAATTTTATAATTTCTGATAGTTTTTTATTAAATATAATATAAGAATTTTTAAATTATGAGGATTTAAAATTTTATCCATTATTTCATTAAAATTACTATTCAGAATAGATTTAATTATTAATTTTTCTTCTAAAGAAAAATCTTTTTTTGAGTCAATGAATAATTGTTTTACAACTAAATCTTTTTTATCAATATTTTTTATATATAATGAAATTAACGTGTCAATATTTCTAATATAAGCCATTTTTTTAGCTCTTAAATAATTTATTTTTTCCTTAGATGACATCTCCCGACCAAAATAAGCTTTTATAAAAAAATCTTCATCTTTTATTGGTAATTTAAAAATCGAAGCAAAACGAGCAAGATCAAATAATGGACCATAAAGACCTGCGTCCTGCCAATCAATAATCCATACATTCTTTTGATCAGCTATTAAATTACCGGGATGTACATCTGTATGCGTGATCGCAAGATTAGAATTTTCAAGAAACTCCTTTTCGAGGCTTCTAAAAGTTTTTAATACTTCTTGATATTCTACCGCTTCGGTTTTAACAAAAAAGTTCTTTTCGAGTGTTGAGATTTTAGGCATCAAAGGTGATACTGGCATTGAATGAAGAATACGTAATTTTTGAGCAAGTGATTTCAATAAAAGTGGATTTCGTGCAATGGATCCGTAAAATTTTTCACCATCGATACAATCCATAATAATCATTTGATAATCGGGTGAAACATAATAAACATGCGGCGAAATATTTTTATCTGCTGTTTTTTGTACTAATTCAACTTCCCATTTACGTTCATTTAAGGCTCTTTCAGGGCTTAACATTCTAACAATATAATTTTTTTCGTTTAAAAATGCTTTATAAATTGCTGAATCAGAACGGCCTTCTGTAATTTTTTTAATCTTTACTTTTTGATCATGAGGAACAGAAAAAATAGATTTTAATTTTTCAATTATCATTAATTCTTGACTGGATCTTTGGTCTATAGGAATTTTATTTTTTTGAGTACATGATGGAAGAGTAATGCTAATCAAAATACAAAATGATAATTTTTTTAATATTGACCAAAAATTAAATATGTTCATTTTAAGTACTTTCTATTTTTTCAATAATTTCAACACAAATAGGCGGATGATTAACAATCTCACAAAATTTTAAAAAATCGTACGTCGAAACATTTAAAGTCATATCGTTCCGTAAAGGATGAAAATTAACATGATCACTTTTTAAAAAATCTTGATCCAAATAAAATATAACATTACGCGCAATATCATTAAGTAACCCATAAGGTGTAACTGAACCTGGGATAACCCCAAGAAAATACATCAAATCTTCATCGCTGGCAAATGAAAAACGCCCTTTGCCATATGATTTTGAAAATGCGGTCAGATCAACTTTTTTTGTATCCAAAACAGATAGAAGCACATAGTTTTTCTTTTTATCTTTTAAAAAAAGATTTTTACTATGTGCACCAGGAATATCTTGTTTAATCTTTTCAGATTCACTGGTCGTAAAAACGGACACATGTTGATATAGCTCAAAATCAATTGAATGATTTTTTAGAAAATCGAGACATTTAACATGTGCCATACTTTTACAAAAATATGACTTAATTAGCTGCTAAGCCTGGCGACACTTCATCAGGGAGTACACCCCTAGAAGAGCTACCTTCTTTGGGATTACCTGCCGCAAAGAATGTTAATTTGTCGGGAGATAAAAAGTCATGTGCCACTTTCTTGATTTGATCAGCACTCACGGCACGGATAAAATCATTTCTTTTTTCTAAGAAATCGATACCTAGTTTATCCTTTTGCATTCTAAGCAAAAATTGAGCGATTGATTTCGTATTATCAAGCATTAATGCAAAAGAGCCTGTTATGTAACTTTTAGCTTCATTAAGTTCTTCTTCTGTTGGACCAGTAATCGCTAAATTTTTGTAAACGGCTTTTATGACATCAAAACTTTCGTAAAAACGATCATTTTCTGTCGCACAAGATCCCATCATAAACTGCGTTTGATCAAGCCATTGCAATTGCGTATGAATGCCATAGGTTAATCCACGTTTCGTTCTAACCTCAGTCATCAAACGTGCTTGAAACGATCCACCACCCAATATTTGATTTAATATGTAAGCTGCATAAAAATCAGGATGATGACGATCGATGCCTTGTTGCATGAAAACCGATACTGTTTGAGGACGATCTGCTAATTGAATTGTATGGAGCTGCCCGTCAAGTATAGGCTGAATCGGTGACAATGCTTTAACAACATGTTTCTCAGTTAAATTACCAAAAAGATCATCCAGTGTTTTTGCGAGCTCTTCAGGTGTAATATCGCCTGCAACACCAATAATAAGGCCTTCTTTTGCAAAACGGTTTTTGACAAAATTTTTACAATCATCTTGTATAAAAGTTTTGACTGATTCTATTGTTCCAGATAATGGTCTACCATAAGGGTGATTTGGATAAACAGAAGCAAAAGCTTTTTCTGCAACTAAAATATTTGGATTTTCTTTTTTACGTTCAATACTAGCAATTGTTTGTTGACGAATACGCTCTAAAGGTTCCTCATCAAAACGAGGTTGCTCTAACGCTTGTTTCAACAAATTAAGTGATTCCTCTTTATTTTTAGAAATATATTGTACATTTCCATAAATACGATCTGAATCTGCATTAAATCCAAAACGCATCGCCAATTCATCAAGCTTACGTTGAAATGTTTCAGCTGTGAAATCTCCAGCACCTTCATCCATCAACGCACATGTAAATTGCGACAATCCAGCTTTCTCGTTGCTATCTTGCCCTGCACCGCCTAAGAACGAAAACTGCATTGATACAAGTGGTACATTATGCGCTTCAATAAGCCAAGCTTCAATTTTATGCTTTGGACTGATTACTTTTTGAACTTGAGGCGCCGCAAAAACGAGTGAAGAAGACATAAGTATATATCCGACAATAATTGAACATTTTATTTTTTGTATCATTTTTTACACCTTTGGTCTTAAATAAGCAGTAACAGCTTTATTTGAGTCAAAAATAACACGCGCTACTTCCAAGACTTTTTCTTTTGTAACTGATTCAAGATGCTTATTCCATTCTTCAACATCAGAAATTTGTCCATTTCCTGTCAAAGCATGTCCAATTGCTTTTGCGCCTTTATCAAGAGAATCGCGCGCATATACAGAATCTGCATCTAATTTTTTCTTGATACGTATTAATTCTTCGTCATTAATACCATTAGCCAACAAATTAGTAATAATTTGATCTATTGACACTTCCAATAAAACTGGATCAACCGAAGGTGTTGGAACGGCGGCTATTGTAAATTTTGAATCATCTTTTTGACTATAAAAACCACAATCGATGCCTAAAGCTTGTTTATTTTTAATCACCAATTGATCATAGAAAATACTTGATTGCCCGCCCCCTAAAATTTCGGCAAGAACTTCACAGGCAACTTCTTTATCAGCATCCTTACCCGTAAATTTAGGCGCCCTATACATTCTAATCATTTGAGGTTGCGTCACTTGTGAATGATGCAATGTAATTTTCTTTTCAATATGCGCAGGTGGTTCTGAAACACGCACTCTATTGTCAAGTTCGCCTTGTTTTAAAGGTCCGTAATATTGTTCCGCAAGTTTTTTTACATCATCAACTTTAACATCACCTGAAACAATTAAAATAACATTATTAGGCACATAATGTTTTTGATAAAACTCCATGACTTGTTCGCGCGTTAGCTCTTTGATTTCATTCATCCAACCAATAACAGGAATGCGATAAGGATGGTGAAGATAAAGTTGCGCCGTCATTTGCTCAATCATTAATCCCATAGGATTATTATCAACACGTGATTGTCTTTCTTCCATAATAACTTTTTTTTCTGGAATAAAAACGTCATCTGTAATTTTAAGCCCTGTTAAACGATCGGCTTCAATTTCCATAATTTTTGCAAGATTTTCTTTGGCGATTTTAACATGATAAACCGTTACATCTTGAGATGTAAAAGCGTTGTTTTCGCCGCCCAATTCATGAATTATTTTGTCATATTGGCCAGGCGCTAATTTTTCTGTACCACGAAACATAAGATGTTCAAGAAAATGCGCTTTACCTGATTGACCAATCTTTTCATCAGCACCACCAACTTGTACCCATAAAGAGTGAAAAACAGCAGGACTTGTAGGATTTTCAATTACAATACAGCGCATGCCATTGGCAAGTGTGAATTCTTTAGGATTAAATATACCAGCGCTCACTATATGCCCCCCATATACAAAAAATAATGTGCAAAAAAGAATAAGGATTTGTTTTTTCATTCAACGACCTTCCTTAACGATGTTTTAGACCGTTTAAAAAACAGCCACTTTTTTAGTTATTACTACGAACTCAGAAATAATATTAAATCAAAGAGTTCGTCGTTGCGCATTTCCCACCACCTAAAAGGGGCGGACTTAAAAGGAATGATACTACCATCCGTCATTGCGAGGGGCCCAAATTTAAAAGGGGGCCCGTGGCAATCTCCTTGGAAAATTGAGATCGCCACACCCCCTACGGGGGTTCGCGATGACGATGTGGCGATTCGTCATTAGAAACGGCCCAAATTTAAAAAAGGGCCGCGTGGCAATCCAGTAAAAATCAATATTTAAAACCTTTAAAAGGCTAATTTTCTGGATTGCTTCTTCGCCTTTAACTCATCGCAACGACGGAAACCTAGATTTCTTAATATCTTGGTGTTATCGAGTTCGCGTTATTAATCTTCTACTTCATTCGTCTTTTTTTCATGTCCAAGTCTTTGCGCCTCAGCTTCAGGATCTAATGATTCATCATAACCCTGAATATCCTCGCCTGTCACTTCCCCAATTTTGATGTTTTCTTTTTTAGACAAATATTTTGTTTCTTTTTCAATATGTTCGCGCAAAAATGGATCTTCTTTTTTGCCAATTTTTTCAACTAATTTTACTTCGCCTTCACTTTGCACATGATTATGTGCTTCAGGATGAACACCCGTTAATGCTTTCTTAGAAGCATCATCACGCCTTGTGTTATTCTTAGCACCCTTTGGTAAAGGAGGATGCAAATCATAATCAGGCGGTAAGGTCAAAGGTGTTTTGCTGGAAACTGCAAATTCGTCAGGCGAATATTTTGAAAATATGCCTTTGGCACAACCTGAAACCAAAATTGCAAGAGTCAAAACGCCTGCTAAATTTTTTAAAACCATCGTCAATTACCCTTTTTTTTACTTGCTAAAAAATCTTTTAGAATATCGGCTGCAAATAATATCGCACCGATTGTAATGGCACCATCTGCAATGTTAAAGGTCCAAAAATGATACCCCTTAAAATGCACATCGATAAAATCGAAAACACCGCCATGCAGAAACCGATCCATGAGATTACCTAAAGCGCCCCCTAAAATCAATCCATTGGCGATAGAAAAAAGATATCCTTTGCGTTGAAAAATCCAAAATACCAAAACCAATATAAGAATAATTGTTAAAATAGTTAACACATAAAACGTCCAGGAAGAATCATTGTTGAACATCCCGAAACTAACGCCTTTATTCCAAGAAGGACTTAAATTTAAAAAATCAAAAACCTCCATGCTTTGAGGCGGATTTAACAAAATTTCCTGCGCCCAAAACTTTGACAATTGATCCAAAGCAAGAACAAGAATTGCAAAAAGAAACCCTATAATAATCATTTTTTATCTGCTTTTGTAAGATGTGATTGCATTTGAATACCCATTTTATCCCCTAATGGATGAAAATGTGAAACGGTTGATTTTAAACGACTAGGATCAACAAAAGTATAGATTTGTGTCGTTGAAATATCAGCATGGCCTAAAAGTTGTTGCAAACTTCTTAAATCCACCCCCCCTTCTAAAAGATGTGTTGCAAAAGCATGACGCACCACATGAGGCGATAAACGTATAGGATCAAGACCAGAAGTAATTGCTAATTTTTTTAACATTTGCCCAAAACCTTGTCGTGTTAAATGACCAGATTCGCTATTGGATGGAAAAACCCACATAGATTTATCTTTTTGAAGCAACAAATATTCTTTTAAAGCCTCTTGCGCTGAAACATGCAATGGCACCATACGCTCTTTATTGCCTTTGCCTTTGACAAGAAGAGCTGAAAAATTACGCAATATTTGTTCTTTTTTTAGGCCAACAAGCTCAGATACCCGCATACCCGTTGCGTATAAAAGCTCAAGCAGCGTGTATAACCTTAACCCTTCTATTGTTTTATTTTTGATGGAACAATCAATCAATAAAGTTATTTCATCTATAGATAATGTTTTAGGTAATTTTTTAGATTGATATGGAAAATCAATACCCTCACATAAATTTGACTTCAGATGATTTTCTGCAAAAAGAAATAAAAAAAACTGCCTTAAAGTTGATAATTTACGAGAAATCGTCCGTGAATCATAATGTTTCTGGGACAAAAATTGTAAATAATGCCTAATGTCATCCTGGGTAAGATCAACGCAGTTTTTTTTTCCAAATTGACTCAACATATAATCTTCAAACGCGCATAAATCTGCCTTATAGGCTGCACGTGTCAGATTCGCAACGCCTCTTTCAGCAGAGAGCATTTCTAAGAACAGCTCAATTGCATTGGCAATAAGAATCATTCGACAGATTGCTTGCGTTTAAAATAATCAATCGGAATTACTTTTTCAATTTTTGCAACAGGTGGAGGGATTTCACCATACATCAAAAAAAAGAATCCACCCACAACAACCGCAAGGAGTGAAAGATATAAGCCTCTAATTAGCCACTTCATGAATTTTCTTTCCCTAAAAGATGAAAGACATATTGCAACTTTATACCATCTCGTAGCATAAATATATATACCTAAACAACATGAAACTACTGTTTTTAGTCTATGACCTTTGGGCGCTTTTAAAACTAACAATTTCTAGGGTAATATAATTACCTGTCGTCATTTTTAGCATAAAAAATTACCTAAAATCTCATATATAAAAATCAGTATTTACAAATGCCTAGGTATAGATGTTGCAGTTATTAAAGATGGACTTTCTTGAATGTCTAGTTTTGTTATCCTTATCATATTGTGCGTTATCGTACTCATTGTGCTGTCCGGATTTTTTTCGGCCTCTGAAACTGCATTAACAGCTGCGTCACGGGCAAAGATGCACATTCTTGAGAAAGAAGGCAATAAAAAGGCGAAGCTTGTTAATCATTTACGCGGCAATACCGAAGTTCTTTTAGGTACAATTCTTCTTGGTAATACGCTTATTAATTCCTTGTGCTCCTCTCTTATTACGAGTGTTATGACGCCAGTTTTTGGTGAAGCAGGTATTTTTTATGCAACAATTATAATAACTATATTGCTTTTATCTTTTAGTGAAATCTTACCTAAATCTTATGCGATTAATTATCCAGACAAGTTTGCACTGTTTGTATCGCCTTTTATTAATTTTATGACAAAAGTTCTTTCTCCTTTTGTTATTGTTATTCAAATATTTACAGACGGTATTTTAAAAATCTTTGGCGTCACTTTAGGTGGCAAAATTGGTTATGCTTTAGGTGACGAAGAATTGCGTGGGGCCATTGATCTTCACCATGATCCAGAATTTGGGACCAAAGGTAAACGCGCTATGTTACGCAGTATCTTAGATTTGCGTGACGTTGATTTAGAAGACATTATGATTCATCGTAAAAATGTTGAAATGGTTGATATCGATTTACCAACTAAAGACATTATTGAACGTATTTTGTCATGTCCTTATACACGTATTCCACTTTGGCAAAATGACCCTGATAACATTATTGGGGTGTTACATGCTAAAAATCTATTACGCGCCTTAAGGCAAAAAAATGATAAAGATATTAACATTCTTTCGCTTGCGCAAAAGCCATGGTTTGTACCTGAAACAACTTCATTATTTGAACAATTAACAGCTTTCAGAGAGCGCCACGAACATTTTGCTGTCATCGTTGATGAATATGGCACTTTTATGGGTATTGTCACACTAGAAGACATCCTAGAAGAAATCGTGGGTGATATCACCGATGAATATGATGTTCGTGTAAACGGTATTAAACAGGACGAAGATGGCACTTATCTTATTGAAGGCACCGTTACTTTGCGCGATTTAAATCGTGAATTGGGGTGGGATTTGCCCGTTGAAGAAGCATCTACCATTGCAGGATTATTGCTGCATGAATCGCGTGACATCCCGGACGTTGGACAAGTTTTAGAATTTTATAATTTTCGTTTTGAAGTTATACGTAAACAAAAAAATCAAATTATTTTAATTAAAGTTACGCCACCAGCACATCATAAAAATTAGTTTATGTTTTTACTGAAACATACTTGATCAAGATAATTTTATAATCTAGTGTGAAAATAATAAAAATAAAAAATGTGAGCATTCATGTTTAAGAATTATACTATATTTTCTTTGTTAATTACGCTATTTATTGCTCCCAATCTTTATGGAAAGCCTGCGTTACCTTTAAAAGAAAAATCAATGCTAGCCGCAACTATTGCCCATTTTTCATATAAAAATCCTCATAAAACAACCAAAGATGGTCATAAAATTTATATGGATAAGGATACAAAGAAAGAATATAAAGTAGTCAACGAATTTACGTCTGATTCTGGTAAATATCGTGCAATTGCTTTAATGGATAAAGATAATAATCTGTTCTATTCTTACCGTGGCACAAAAGGAAAGGGTGACGTAAGAACTGATGCTATCATTGCCCTTAATATGCCGCTTTCTTATCTCTCTCAAAAAACGGGTAAAAAATTAACAATCAGTAATTCACTCAAGAAAAACACTGAACGTTCTGTCAATTTTTACAATGATACTCTTAAAAAACTTGATGATGCAAAAATAAAACATAAATCCGTGCTTGTTACAGGACATTCTTTGGGCGGCATGATGGCGCAAATCGTTGGGCACAAAACGGGTGCTGAAACACATACGTTTAATGCCCCAGGTGCCTTAATAAAGGGATATTTTGATAAGCCAGGATATACAAATAATATTATAAATCATGTAAGGTCAACAGATTTAATAGGCAATTATGGCGCACATATCGGTCAAGTGGCACATTATAATCAATCGGCTAAAGATGGTTCTTTTTTAAAATATCCTCTTAATCAGCATAGTGTTACATATTTTAAAAATGATATAAAACGTGGAATGACGCCGAAAATGTATAAACATGGTAAAAGATAAAGTAAAACTCCACGGGGCAAGCCCCATAGTATCAGCCTGTTACAAGTAAACTTGCCCTCTATTTAAAAGACACTAACAATCTGCAAGTTTCTTAAAAAATAGAGGGACTTCTTCATCCACGGGGCAAGCCCCATGGTTTATCGTTAGAACTATAAAACCAAGCGTTTCTTGGAGCCTATTATTGTACAGTTTTAGATAAATCTGCAGTCGTTTTATCACATTTCATCGCATGATCCATTATTTCTTTTTCTATATTCGCAATGGCTGTCGCATCAGTTGATTTTGAACCAATAAAAGCAGTTAAAGCAGAAGTAATCGATGTAGATGCGCCTTGTTGTTGCATCTCATATTCATTCAGCTTTTTCATAGCTTCTTCTTTTTTGCCTTCTTTGGTATCTTTACCTAAAACACCTCTGAGCGCATCGCCTGCAGCGCGACGTTTTGAATCAGAAGGCGCCAATAATTGTCTTGTGTTTTCAATGTTTTGTTTGCATTTTTGTTGGTTTGCAGCCCATAATTGCTGTAATTCAGCAGGTGTTTTATCATGCATTCCAGCTGCAAATGATTCAGATGAACTTATCAAGACAAGCGCAGCAAACATCAATGTTAAATTTCTCATATTTTCCTCCGGTTTTTATTATATCGATAAACACATTACTATTTTTTAGCAAAATGTTTATCATTACCCTATTGTAACATACAGTATACTTATTTTTTTACCTGACCACAATATCTTAGAAATACTATATTGTTTTCACTTTTGATTAAGAGAGAGAACGAGAGGTAAACTATAGCGTTTTCGCTTTAGGTCAAAAAGGCGTGAGAAACGAAGCGCATTCATTTCCTACATAAGGGACGAATACGCCCTATCAACCTAAATAGAAAACACTTTTTTACTTTTTCTCATTCACGTAAAAAGTTGAACTTTGAGGCACATTAACAATTACTTCAGGTCCAAATCTCTTCGTTTCTAACTCTTTTATTTTCTTTACAAGCCAATCTTGAAACTCAGCTTCATATTTTTCTCCAACAACACCCCAAAATTCATAATCAAACGGAAAAACGGTCCCCGTTTTATTTTGAACGTCGGGTAACATCATTTGCGTATCACGTCTCAACATTTTGTAAGATCGTTTGGTAGGTGGTCCGTAAGGAATAAGCTCTGCAAAATCTGCCTGACGACGCAATGGCGCCATATAACGCAACAATTGATAAGCTGCATCCTTATGGGGTGAATTCTTCAGAATTACCCAGTAATCAATTGAATAAATTGCATTTTTCCAAATCATTCTGAAATTATTGCCATCTTTAATCGCATTGGCAATACGCCCATTATAACCAGCAGACATCACAACATTTTTGGTTTGTAACCATTGTGACGGTTGCGCACCTTCTTCCCACCATTCAATATGGGGTAAAAGTTCTTCTAATTTTTTTAGTGCTTGTTCAGATCCATTTGGCGCACGCAAAATAGTATAAACATCTCGTCCCTGTACCCCTGCTGCTAACAAAGCAATTTCATAGGTGAAACGTGCCGTTTTACGCAATCCTCTTTTCCCAGGATATTTCTGAACATCCCAAAAATCAGCCCAAGATTGAGGTGGATTTTCTTGAAAAATGTCTTGATTATAAGCCATAACCATGGCCCAAATGAAAGAGCCAACACCGCAATTATGAGTTGCACCACGCACATATTCGCTTTTCTGACCAATTAAATTCCAATTCAGCGTTTCAAAATAATTATTGCGACAACCTTCAACAAGATCTGATGCTTCCACCTGAACAAGATCCCATTCTGATTTATCTTTCTTTGCCATTTCAGCTATTTGAGAGATACCACCATTATAATTAATCTCTTTTATCTTTTTGCCAGATTCCTTTGAAAATGGCTCAAAAAAAACCTCACGCTGTGCATCCTGCGTAATACCGCCAAAAGATACAATCGACAAATCCTCACCTGATTCTTCAGCGTAAAGGGGTTGGCTCAATATAACAGTAAAAGCAATCCAAATTTTTTTCATTTTATTCTTTTTCATTCTGCATGATTCTCTCAAAATGCTTCATTTATGAACTATCAAACGCAATTATTTACCTTAATTTCCAATGAATTCAGATGAAAACAAGATATTACAAAGATATCATGAAAAATACCTCTTTTAAACTAATTTGATCAAAGAAAAAAGTAAACTTTACTGACTTATATTTCCTACAAGCTATAGCAATTTCTAATTAAAATCGAACTTTTTTTCATTGTTTTCTAATTAAAATCGAACTTATGTGTTATAATGCTTGCTGAACTAGAGAGGATTAATCATGAGTAGCGAAGTCTATCCTTATTATATACATAAGCAAATAGCTCCGCTGTATCAATTCATGTCTATTTACTATATAATGCCTTTTGCTTGTACCATTTCATAGGTCGCTTGCAACGCCTTTTTAAACTTATCCATTGTTTCATCAATATGTGCTTCTGTAAAAATCAATGGCGGACAAAATATAATCACATCATCCAACGACCTTAACATCAATCCATAATCTTGTGCTTTTTGCATTAAATATGGACCAACGGCATTATTGGGACTAAAGGATTCTTTTGTCTTTTTGTTCGCAACAAGTTCTATGCCACCTAAAAAGCCAATGCCCCTTACCTCGCCCACAATCGGATGATCGGATACTTCACGTAAACGTTTTTGCAAATAAGGCCCTAAGTTTCGAACATGACCTACAAGATCACGTTCCTCGTAAATTTTAATGGCTTCAAGTGCCACTGCACTCGACACTGGATGTGCAGTATTCGTAAACCCATGGCCAAATACATGAAATTGATGACTATATTCTTTGATTGCTTCATGCATCGGGCCTGTAATTAAAAGTGCCGATATAGCTTGATAGGCTGATGACATGCCTTTTGCAAAAGTAATCATATCGGGTTGAATGTTAAAAGTTTCACACCCAAATAAATTACCGGTTCTACAAAATCCCGTAATAACCTCATCGGCAATCATTAATATGTCGTATTGTCTTAAAACTTTTTGAACCTCTTCAAAATAATTTTTGGGTGGGACGATCACGCCCCCTGCCCCCATCACGGGTTCTGCAATAAAGGCTGCAATTGTATCAGGGCCTTCTTTTTCAATTAAGTTTCTTAGGTTTTTAACCAATCTATGGGTGAATTCTTCTTCAGATTCGCCATCCTTGCCATAACGCCAATAATGGGGACAATCCGTATGCAAAATATTTTTAATCGGCAAATCAAAGCCAGCATGCACATGCGGCAATCCTGTTAAACTACCAGCAGCAATGGTTGTGCCATGATACGCCTTCAAGCGTGCAATAATTTTTTTCTTTTTAGGACGATTAATCGCATTATTGTAATACCACACAAGTTTTACAGCTGAATCATTGGCTTCCGATCCAGAATTGGCAAAAAAAACTTTTTGCATAGGACCATTTTTAAATGAAGATGGCGTAATTTGTGTTAATTTTTCAGCAAGATCAACAACGGGCCCATGACTTTTATTATTGAAAATATGATAAAAGGGAAGCTTCTTCATTTGCGCATAGGCGACTTCAATCAATCTGGATTCTGAATATCCCAAAGATGTACACCACAAAGCAGCCATGGCGTCTAGATATTTATGACCATCCACATCATACAGATAAACACCTTTACCCTCTTGTAAAACAAGCGGCCCAACGCGTCCATGTAGATCCAAATCTGTAAATGGATGAATTACATGCGCTATATCACGTTGAACGTAATCTTCTTGTGAAATAATTGGCTGATGATTTGCTGTCATTTTTTTCCCCTTTTCGATAATCATACTGAATTTTAAATATAATAATAGTCAGCACGTTAGAACTATTTTTGTTTTTAAGGTCTTGCTACACTGTATTTAAATAAAAATTTTGGAGGATTCCATGCGCTATTTCAATAAATTTTTAAAATTTGCAACACTACCGACGATACTTTTACTAAACCTATCTCAAACGAACGCACTTAATGTTGATTTAAGCCCCCTTACATCTGGCCCTATTGTAAATGGGGTTGATAATGGGGATGCAAATGAATCCCTAAATAAGGTTCATCTTTGGGGCCGTGCTGGCGATAAGCACCGTAAAGATTATTATATTGTTGCACGACTTAAAAAAAGTGACGCAGATTTTGAACCACCAAAATTTACAAAAGTTGACGATGTCAATGATAGAACAGGCATCATTCCATTTCCTGAATTACAAATCAATACACCTTACGAATATCAAATAGGCTATATCAAAACACAAAAAAATGCAGATCTATCAGGTGAAATTGTTCACGTTAAAAATTGGGAGAAAGCATCAACGGGCAAATTCCATACACCGAATCCTAATGCCGAACAACTTTCTTTTGTTTTTGGCTCTTGCTACCGCTATACAAATGTCTTAAGTTTTGAATTAGGCGCTTCGGGTAAACGCGGAAGTCGTATTTTTCGTGCCATTGCAGAACAACTTAAAAATGATCCTGCAAATGGCTTTTTTTTACGTATTGGTGACAATGTCTACTTTGATCCCATTGGCAAAATTAATTTTGGACAATCAAAAACTTTAGATGATATGCGCGAAACCTATAGAACAGTATGGGGATTTCCAAATTATCGTAACTTACTTGCAAACACAATTACATATAGCCAAAAAGATGACCATGATTCAGGTTTTAACAATGCAATACCATTAGAAGAAACATGTGATGCTGAAATCGTCGCACATGCAGAAAAATCATTTTTTGAATATCAAAAATGGGATGGACCAAATGGTTCGCAAAAATTATATTATTCTTTCTCACGTGGTCCTGCCGAATTCTTTGTATTTGATACAAGAGAAGAACGTGTTAATCGGACAAAAAACAATGAAGGAATGGATCAAATCCCACATATGATTAACCCTGAACAATTCAAAGCATTCCAAGACTGGATTCAAAATCCCGCCATTCAAAATAAAGTTAAATTTGTCGTAACCACTGTACCGCTGATCTCAACAGCTGATGCTGATGCTTGGGCAGGATTTCCTATACAACAACGTCAAATTGTTGAAACAATTTTAGGCAATGATCGCGCTGGAACGCCTATCACAAAGGCATTCATCTTAACCGGCGATGGCCATTGTACACATGGTGGCACTTATAATATTAACAATGAAGCAGGACAAATAGGAACACTTACCGAAATTATGTCTTCAGGTTTAAAGTCAATTGTATCCTTCGGATCAAAAGACGATTTCCCTGCTGCAATTGATACACGCGATAAAGGTGGATTACATTTCGTAAAAATTGACGAAAGCGATGTTTTTCCTGATACAAGTAAAGCAGAAAGCATTATTGGTATCATTGGCAATTTAATTTGCGAAAATGTAGACGGTGTTTTTGTTCGTATGGATATTGATATGCCTGGAAATACATTAACCATGAATACATTTAACCAAAACAATGTGTCCCTTGGTTCAAAAACCTACCCAATTATGGCACCTGCAGCTTAATCAATTGGCTTAACTCACTAGCCCTAGTTATTAGGGCTAGTATAAATCCCCGTCATAAAAAAAAGGATGAAACCCATTAGTAAAACGATATCTGTTCCAATAACTCAACAAAGTCTTGCCCATAAATCACTTATTATTGGTGCCATCGGTATTGTTTATGGTGATATTGGAACAAGTCCTTTATACGCGCTTAAAAGTTGTTTTATTATGGGAAATCTTCCTGTAGATGAACCCAATGTATTAGGCCTTATAAGCATTATTATGCTAACGCTTTTTTTGATTGTTTCGATTAAATATGTAAGCTTTGTCTTAAAAGTCGATAATCACGGAGAAGGCGGCATCCTCGCTTTATCTTCTTTGTGTTCAAAATTAAATTTGGGTTCCTTTAAAGCACTTCCCATTATTTTGGGTATTATTGGGTGTGGTTTGTTTTTCGGCGATGGCGTCATAACGCCTGCAATTTCAATTCTTAGTGCTGTCGAAGGGCTCAAGCTTATTTCACCCGTTTTTTCAGAACATATTATTTGGTTAACAATTGTCATTCTTCTGGGACTTTTTTATATTCAAAAAAAAGGCAGCGGTTATATAGGCCAATTTTTTGGTCCCATTATGATTATTTGGTTCTTAACCATTGGCCTTTTGGGCTTAGCACAGATAATTCAAACACCTTTTATTTTAAAAGCATTAAATCCTTTTTACGCAATCCAATTTTTTTACAATAATGGATTTTTGGCCCTGAAAGCCATGGGCGGCATATTTCTCGTGGTCACAGGCGCTGAAGCCCTTTATGCTGATTTAGGACATTTTGGCAAAAAATCGATTACACTTTCATGGCATTATTTTGTTTTGCCGGCTTTGCTTCTCTCTTACTTAGGCCAAGGCGCATTGCTCCTTCAAACACCCGAAGCAATTTCAAATCCTTTTTATCTATTAGTCCCCAAAATAGGCCTTTATCCACTTATTATTCTTTCAACACTTGCCACGATCATTGCTTCTCAAGCCATCATATCAGGTGTTTTTTCAATTGCATGGCAAGCCATTATGTTTAATTATTTGCCGCGTATGAAAGTCATTCATACGTCTTACAAACAAATTGGCCAAGTATATTTACCCGCTATTAATACCATTCTTTGCATATTCACTATTATGGCTGTCTTAGGGTTTCGTAGTTCTGAAAACTTGGCAGTTGCTTATGGTTTAAGCGTATCAGGGAGTATGCTTATTACGACAATGATGGTTTTACTCGTTGCGTATCTTAAATGGGAATGGAAACTTTATAAAATCGCTCTTATTTTTATCCCCTTTATCTGTTTAGACTTGCTTTTCATTATAACAAATTTAGCAAAATTTTTCGAAGGTGCCTGGTACGCAGTTTTGCTGACCTTAATGATTATATACACAATACGTGTTTGGATTCAGGGAAATAAGGCAATTATATATCAAGGAACCATCCATCATAAATCCTTGGAAAAATTCATGACGGATTATATAAAAAAATATAATCAACGTATTCCAGGAACCGCTGTTTTTATGACACGAGATCCCAATAAAGCACCCAATTCTCTGCTGGTACATTTGCGACATAATAAATTTTTGCATGAGAAATTAATCTTTGTTTCCGTCATCACAACAGATTCACCTTTTGATCATCACAAAGATAAATTTTCTTTTGATCTTCTTAGTGCGAATCAATATAGAATTAATGCAAAATTTGGATTCAAAGAAGATCCAAATTTACATAAAATTATTCATTGGGCTAAATCACAAAAACTTATTGAAAAAGATGAAGAATTATCATTCTTCTTAAGCAAAGGAATTGCCGTAAGCTCTCCTCAACCCTTTTTAAGTGGCTTTAGCGAGACTTTTTATATTTATCTATCTAAGAATTCTCTTGCAGCCTATGAATTTTACAAGATTCCGCATGATAAAGTTATCGAATTAGGGGTCAGATATAAGATATAGTCAAATAACTTGACGCTACAAGTGGCGGGCACCATCCCTCCTCCTACGCCTCGCGGCCATATCATTATCCATAAACATACCAACCTATTGATAATTAATAACTATTTTTACATCCCCTCCTACGTCCCGCGGCTTGTCCGCGGGATCCAGAAAGTAAATAAAGAAGATGTCATTGTCCAATTTATACAATGTTA
>JAUYSY010000089.1 GCA_030696155.1 Alphaproteobacteria bacterium
TCCCGCGGTCAAGCCGCGGGACGTAGGAGGAGAAGGTTAAATTTCATCCCCAAGTAGTTCGTCAAATATGTATTGCACGGCCATAGGCTGAGAGTACCGATTCATGCATCATTTCTGAAAGAGTTGGATGTGGGAAAATTGTCCGCATCAAATCTTCTTCCGTTGTTTCAAGACCAATCGCAATCGCAAAACCTTGAATAAGTTCGGTCACTTCCGCACCAATCATATGTGCCCCAAGTAACGCCCCTGTTTGTTCATCAAAAATAGTTTTGACCATTCCATCGGTTTCACCCATCGCAATTGCTTTACCATTCGCCATAAAAGGAAAACGACCAACTTTAATTTTTTTATGTTTTTCAAGCGCTTGTTTTTCATTTAAACCAATAGACGCAATCTGTGGTCGCGCATAAGTACATTTTGGAATATTCATGGGATCAATCGTATGCAGATTGGGTAATTTCATCATATGCTCAACTGCTAAAATACCTTCATGCGAGGCTTTATGGGCAAGCCAAGGTGTGCCTACCAAATCGCCAATTGCATAAATGCTGGGTTCATCTGTTTGCAGAAATTGATTAGCAACGATATTGTTTTTATCGACTTTGATTTTTGTTTTTTCAAGACCTAAATTTTCTGTATTGGCTACAATACCAATCGCAAGCACAACCACTTCAGCTTTAATTGATGTTTCTTTGCCCGCATGCTCAATAAAAATTTCAACTTCTTTGGCTGATTTTATAATTTTCGTGACTTTCGACGACAGATGAATTTTAATGCCGTTTTTTTGGAACAATTTGCCTGCAATATCAGATATTTCATGATCTTCCGATGGCACAACCCGCTCAAGTGCTTCAATCACTTGAACTTTCACGCCTAAATCATTGTAAAAACTTGCAAATTCGATACCAATTGCGCCACTACCAATAATAATCATTGATTTAGGTAATCTTTTGGGGGTCATGGCTTCTTTATAGGTCCAGACTTTGTCTTCATCTGGTTCAAACCCAGGTAAAATACGTGCGCGTGCGCCTGTCGCTAAAATAATATTTTTGGCTTTTAACTGGGATTTTTCTTTTGTTTTGCTATCTTCCAGATCAATCAATCCAGAGCCTGCCAATTTACCGTGGGCTTCAAAAACAGTGACTTTATTTTTCTTCAACAAATGTTGAATGCCTGTGCTTAATTGCTTAGCTACATGACGCGAACGATCAATAATTTTTTCTAAATTTATGCCTATGTTTGAAGCACTTAAACCAAATTCATCAGCACGATGCATCAAATGATAAATTTCAGCACTTCTAAGCAATGTTTTAGTGGGAATACAGCCCCAATTTAAGCAAATACCACCAAGATGCGCACGTTCAACCAAAGCTGTTTTAAGACCTAATTGAGACGCCCTAATCGCAGCCACATAGCCACCAGGACCGCCCCCAATAACGACAAGATCAAACTGTTCCATATTCATTTTTGTCATAGGATCCTCAGGAAAGCAATGAAAGTGGATTTTCAACTAAGTTTTCGAAAACAGATAAGAATTGAGCGCCCATCGACCCATCAATAACGCGATGATCAACGGATAATGTACATGACATCATTGAACGAATCACAATAGCACCATTTTTAACAACGGGCATTTCAATCCCGGCGCCAACTGCCAAAATAGCCGATTGCGGCGGATTAATAATCGCTGCAAAATCTTTTATGCCAAACATACCTAAATTGGAAAGACTAAACGTCCCTCCTTGATATTCTTCTGGCTTTAATTTGCTGAGTTTTGCACGTGCAACATAATCTTTCATCTGCACTGAAATATCAGATACATTACGATCATGCGCATTGAAAATAATAGGTGTAATCAAGCCGTTAGGGACGGAAACTGCAACCGATACATCAGATGTTGGATGGCGAATTATACCTTCTTCCGACCACGACGCATTAACCCCTGGCACCTTCTGTAAAGCAAGCGCTGACGCACGAATCAGAAAATCATTGATCGAGATTTTTTGATCTTCTTTCAATGCATTAAATTGAGCGCGAAGTGCTACCAAATCAGTGATATCGCAATCAAGCGTCAAATAAAAATGAGGAATCGTTGATTTTGCTTCCACCAATCGTTTCGCAATTGTTTTGCGCATTAATGTATGGGGAATAATTTCTGCAATAGCGCCTACAGCTTTTTGCACAGGTTGATAATTTTCAACATCTTGACGAATAATGCGTCCGTGTGGTCCAGAGCCTTGAATAGTATCGAGTGCAATATTTTTTTGTGACGCAATGCGTTTCGCTAAAGGACTTGCAAAAATACGATTTTCTTTTCCTGAGGATAAGGATTCAACTTTCTGGGCAGTTAGTTGATTCAATACAACAATATCCGCTGTATTTGCGGATTTAGATTGAGGCTTTTGCACCACTTCAAAATCTTTTAAACTATCGGCATTCTCGCCTTCTTCTAAAATAAGCGCAATGGGTTGATTTACTTTAACATTCTCCGTTTTTTCAGGCACCAATATGCGCCCTAAAATACCTTCATCAACAGCTTCCACTTCCATAATCGCTTTATCTGTTTCGATTTCAGCAATAAGATCACCCGCTTTAACCTTATCACCCTCTTTTTTATGCCATTTGGCAAGGTTACCCTCAGTCATAGTTGGTGATAAAGCTGGCATCAATATGGTAATAGGCATAAAAAACTCCAACGAAATTATAGTGAAATGCTTTGAGATTCAGACGAGGCGCAACGCTCGAAGTGTAGTTCTTCCTACATGAGAGCGGCAGCAACGCAGTATCAATCCAAAGTCATTTCACTATAGCAAACTGATTTTACAGCGTTTATGATATCGTCTATTTGCGGTAATGCAAGCTTTTCTAAATTCGCAGCATAAGGCAATGGCACATCTTTTCCTGTTACACGAATAACAGGCGCATCCAAATAATCAAAAGCATGCTCCATCATAAGCGCCGACATTTCAGATCCAATACCTGCGAAAGGCCACCCTTCTTCAAGGCTCACTAAACGGCTCGTTTTTTTAACTGATTGCACAATTGTATCCACATCAAGCGGACGAATCGTTCGCAAATCAACAACTTCCACCGAAATATTGTCTTTGGCTAAAATTTCTGCAGCATGTAAAGCATGCTCAACCATAAGTGAAAAAGCGGTGATTGTGACATCTTTGCCTTCACGTACGACTTTAGCTTTACCGATTGGCACAATCAAATCTGGGTCGTCTGAAATATCGAAACTCTTCCCGTAAAGCAATTCATTTTCTAGAAAAATAACGGGGTTGGGATCGCGAATAGCTGCTTTTAACAAGCCTTTAGCATCTTCAGCGCTATAAGGCGCCACAACCTTTAACCCTGGGCAATGTGCATACCATGAAGCATAACATTGTGAATGTTGCGCACCCACACGTGACGCCGCACCATTAGGACCACGGAAAACGATTGGACATTGAATCTGACCTCCAGACATATAAAGCGTCTTAGAAGCAGAATTGATAATATGATCAATGGCTTGCATCGAAAAATTAAAAGTCATAAATTCAACAATGGGTTTTAAACCACCAAAAGCCGCCCCTACTGCAAGTCCTGTAAATCCATGCTCTGTAATAGGTGTATCCACAATACGATTGGGTCCAAATTCATCAATCAAGCCTTGGCTTACTTTATAAGCCCCTTGATAATAACCAACTTCTTCGCCCATTAAAAAAACTTTGGAATCTCGGCGCATTTCTTCAGCCATTGCATCCCGCAAGGCTTCGCGCAAGGTTATTTTTTTAGGCTCATTCATTATGTGATGCGTGATCATGGGTCAATATATCCGTATAAAGTTCATCAACATCTGGTTCTGGGCTATTTTGTGCAAAATCAACGACTTCTTGCATCAATACCTTAAGATCTTTTTCAATATGAGTAAAATCATCCTGAATGGCAATTTGTTCCGCGAGTATATAATTCTTTAAATGTTCAATAGGATCGCGCTCATCTTTCCAAACAGACACTTCTTCTTTACTACGATATTTTGCAGGATCCGACATAGAATGACCGCGGTAACGATACGTCATCATCTCTAATATATAAGGCCCTTTTCCAGCGCGAATATGATCAAGCGCTTTTTTACCTTGTTCTTGCACTTCCATTATATTCATACCATCGACACGAACACCTGGAATACCATAAGGCTGACCACGCTCACATAAAGTTGCACCTGCCGCCGCACGTTTAACCGATGTTCCCATACCATATTGATTGTTTTCGATAATATAAAGAACAGGTAATTTCCATAAAGCCGCCATATTAAAGGCTTCATAAACTTGACCCTGATTAACAGCGCCGTCACCCATATAAGTAACGCAAACATTTTTTTCATTATTATATTTATAGGAAAAAGCAAGACCCGTCCCAATAGGCACCTGTGCACCCACTATACCATGGCCGCCATAAAAACGTTTTTCAATGCTAAACATATGCATCGAACCGCCCTTGCCTTTTGAATAACCATCACGTCTACCGGTTAATTCAGCCATAACGCGTTTGGGATCCATGCCACAAGCAAGCATATGACCATGATCCCTATAACTTGTGATAACCGAGTCACCTTCTTGCATGACTGATTGTAAGCCCACAACAATGGCTTCTTGGCCTATATATAGGTGACAAAAACCACCGATAAGACCCATACCATAAAGCTGGGCGGACCTTTCCTCAAACCGACGTATAAGAAGCATATCCTTATAAAGATTAAGCATATGAGCCTTATCTTTAAGCGTGGAAGGCGTATCTTGAATGGGGGGTGTAGATTTTGCCATTGATTTTACATTACGCAATGTTGATGACCCTTGAAAATACCAAATTCACAGTAACACATCTTATAGGATGTATCGTTACACTAGTTCTAACATCTCAGTTTACCTTATTACAAGCCAGAAGAATACAACAAAAAACAAAAATTAGAACATTTTTGCAACAGCTTACAATCATCTTAAAAAATGTTTACAATATTTCTGGAATTTGGTACGGTCTTCTGACATTTATTGTCAAGACTAAATAAATACCCTAAACTTTATGGAGAAGACCATGGTACAATTTATCCGTTTAGCTGCTTTCGCAGCAATCGTTGCTTTCACAGCTGATGTATCAGCTACAGACGCAAAAGTAGAAGAAGTAGCACCAGTTGCAGTAACAACAACTGAAGAAGTTGCACCAGTTGCAGCTGAAGAAGTTAAAGTTGCTGAAGAAGCTACTAAAGCTGACGTTAAAGCTGAAGAAGTTAAAACTAAAAAAGAAGTAAAAAAGGTTAAATAATAACGTCTTGTTATTTTTAATTTGAAGAAAAGGTCGCCTTTAACCAGGCGGCCTTTTTTATTTTATATCACTTATCTTACAAACGTTTTGTAAATTCTTTATCTGCATCAAAAGATGTACTCATGGCTGATAAAACCAAGCTTGCATCTGTTGCTGTTGTCATTAATTTAACCAATGTTGCTGTGCTATCAACATTTGATTGTTTTAAGTGTTTTGGTTCTAAAATACCCACACTCCCTTGACCTGGAATTTGAAAACTTGGAAAACCAGATTTAGTTGTTTGAATTTTAGCCGTACCTGCAATATTATCTAATTCATTTGAATCAGGAAACTTTGCTAATACAATTTGATATTGTTTTCGTGGTTGCGTACCATTTTTAAAAAGTGTAGAAATAACACCCTGCTGATCAAAGGAATTTGTTAAAGCATCACTTGCAGGCGCACCATCAGGCGTAATGCTAAAAACAAGAGCAGTGTCACCTACTTGCACAAGACCCTTAGACTCCCCTGGTGTTCCTAACTTTAAAGTAACAACCTGATTATTCGTTTCACCACCAGCTGAAAAATCTAAAGTAAGGGCAGCATCACCACTTGCAGCCCCCCCAACTGTCGCAAGCGTACCATCATTATTAAATGTTACAGCAATTGGAACAGGACTGGTTACAGCACCCCCTGTAACAACTGGTGTTAAATTCCAAGCACCAGCGCCCGTTTTAGTTAAAGTACACGTAATCGTATGCGCAATACCTAAAGACCCGTAAACCTGCGCTTCAAATTTAGGGTTTGCTACACCAACACCAAGATTAGGTGGAATACGCATTGAAACATCCACTTTTGTGCTAGGAATTGGTCTTGAACTATTATTAGTTATTTTTACAATTTCCAAATTAGTCGAAATAACAGATGGTAATGTCCCATCGTCATTATACTTAATCCCCAATAATTTATTACCTGCACTATTTTCGTAAGTACCATCAGCTTTTTGTACAAAGTCAGTCAAATTTGTATAGGCTACACCTTCACCATCTTTTCGCTGAACAATTGCTAATCCATCACCACCTGATACCGCAAAATTTGAATTAGGCATATCATCCGTACTTACAATTGCACCTTGTGTGCTTGTCGTATTGGAACGCGTGGCTTTAATCCCTGAAACAACAGAACCTCCACTTGCTGACCCTGTTACAATCGTCGAAAATTTAATCTCAGTTCCATCTGTTCCATAGGCCCCCTTCAATCCCAAATTTGCAGATTCACCATCTCGCATTTCTTGAAGTTTTAAAAACGTATTGCTTAAACTCACTGATGCTGTTGACATTTTCTTCTCCTAGGCCGCTATTGCTATTGTGTTATTCGATGTATCCGAAATAAATGACATTGATCCATCACCTTCAAATGGTAATTTTTGAATGCCTTTACCAAGCATTTTGACATACATAAAAGTCTCACCATCGCGCGGTTCAACTTCTTGAATCGGTGCATAAACAAATGTTTTAAGAGCGTGCAGCTCAGATGGCTTGTTCGATCCATTAATTAAAAGTGAATATTCACCTTTAGCTACTTTTTGCTTGTTTTTATCCAATCCATCCCATTCAAAACGATGCATGCCTTCTTTTAACTCACCCTTAAGTGTTACCACAGGATCGTTGTTACTATTCAAAATCATAATAGTGCACTCTTTAAGATCCCCTTTGGGAACCTCATACGCAAAGTGAACAGGTTTATCTTCAAATGCCACTTTATCACCTTCTACACGTACTGATCTTCCAACTAAGGAAATAGTGTTCGTTGCATTATTTTGCATCGACATTTCAAATAACGAAAATTCCATTTCTTGCCGACGCATTAAAGCTGCTGCATTTTGTGTTGCAAGGGCAAAATCCATTATTTTTTCAGGCTTCATAGCCTTACCATCAAGAGGATTACTATATTTCATAGAAGCTATAACAAATTCAAAACTATCTTTTTCTTGCTTTTTCAATTGCTCTTTTTGTTCCATCATGGTTTTTTTTTGTAATTTAATAGACTCAGCATTTGATATTTTTGGTGCAACGCTCGTTAAATTATTTGGACCTGGCATTTTTAACTCCTAAACCATTAAATTAAGCAATGAGGTTGTTGTGACATTGTTTTGAATTTGTATCATTTCCTCAAGCGAAGGTTCATTATTTTCCCCTCTAAAAAAATGTGTTTTTTGATTCAAATCTTGATCATTTTTTGGGTGTTCGTGCGCAAATTGAGAAGAAGAATCAGCAAAATCCAAAAGATTAAATGAAACTTTATCAGGCTGAATATCTAAGCCTGATTTCCCTAAAAGAGCCAAAAGATCTTGCCTATTCCCCTGAAACAAATCAAATCCATCTTGGTTCGAGAAAGTAAAATGTGCTTCAGTTAATTTTGTTTCAGCATTCGTTTTTAAATCAAGATTTATCGTCCCTAATTCTTGAGGCAAAATAGAAATTTTAAGAGATTGATTACCATCCTGATTTGTTATATTGCCAATTTTTAAGCCGACAATAGATTGATTTTGTTCATTTGCTTGATTTAACGTACTACTTTGACTTGTTAGTATAAATTCTTTTGAATTATCGGGAGTGCTTAAAATCGTAGGCGTTGGAAACACATCAATTTTTACAGGTAATTCTCTATTTTGTACTGATTGCTGATTTGTGTTTTGATGATTCATCAATTTCAAAGTTTCAGCTTGAGGACTTTCTTCCAACAATTCATTGACTTTATTTTCGGCAGGCATTACTTGGTGATTCGTATTTTGCGGATTCACCAATTTTATAATTTCTACTTGAGAATTTTCTTTCTGCAATTCATTGACTTTGTTTTCGGAAGGCATTACTTGGTGATTCGTATTTTGCGGATTCACCAATTTCAAAGTTTCAGCTTGAGGACTTTCTTTCTGTAATTCCTTAACGTTGTTTTCAATAGATACTGATTGTTGTTTCGTATTTTCTTGATTCACCAATTTTAAAGTTTCTACTTGATGATTTTCTTCCAACAATTTTTCATTTTCAACATTTATTGGTAATTTATTATCTTGAAATTTTATAATTTGAAGTAAGAATTCAGCATCATTCAATTGAAATAAAGATTGATCTAATTTTTTAAAATCACTTATCGCTGCATCACTAATATCAAAATCAACCTCATTTTTTTCATGAAACATATAATTTGCATTCGGATAAAACGCTAACATTTTATCATCATTACCCTTGTGCAAATCTCTAAAGTCTTTAGGAATTTCAACAGAAAAAGACGTATTTTTAATGATTGCAATATCAGAATATTCTTCTATTTGGTTAGGTTGTTGCCCTTCTACAAAAGGAATTGATTCTACATTTGAGTCTTTAATATGGTTCTTATCGATTACAAAAGTATTTATTGAATTCCCAACATCAAAAGAAGCCTCTTTGAGATTAATATGTTTCTTTTCAGGGGCAATAGAAATTACAGCACCTTCAAATTCATTCGAATTATCTTCTTGCTCAATCAGCAAATTTGTTACGTCTTTGATATATTCTTCACTAGTTTTTTTTTGTTGATCAATTACGAAGAAATTTAGCTCGTTCTCTGGATAATCAGGAAGATCTTGTGTGTTTACGTATTGCTGTTCAATCGCCATATGAGTTGCTGCAACCTTTGAACCTTTTGAATTTTCAACCAATATAACATTATCGACCAATGGATCAGGCCCAGTCTGCTTCGTTTTTTGCGCTTCTAAAAGCCTCTTAGGAAGGTCTTGTGTGCTTACATATTGCTGTTCAATCGCTATATAAGTTGCTGCAATCTTTGAATCTTTTGAATTTACAACCAATATTGTTGGATCAATAACACTATCGACCAATGGATCAGGTACATTCTGCTTCGATTTTTGCGCTGCCAAAATTCCCTTAGGAAGGTCTTGCGTGTTTACATGTTGCTGTTCAATCGCTATATGAGTTGCTGCAACCTTTAAACATTTTGAATTTCCAACCAATATTGTTGGATCAATAACATTATCAACCAATGGATCAGACACGTTCTGTTTTGATTTTTGAGCTGCCAAAATTTTCTTTTGGGAAGAAATTTCATCTTGTACATAAATCTCGCGCATTGCATCTTCAAACAAACTATTTTGTTGTGATTCTATTTTGGGATGAAACGCATCCTGATTCATCGAAACAGTTAATTCTGCAATTGCTACAGACATTCTTAAACCTTATTATTAAATTACAAACACAATTCATCTGTGCGCTATATATAGGTATTGCAAAGCATATGCCAAATTCAACTATTTGATTTTAAACAAAAAAAATATAAAACAAAAAAATTGAAATTAGCAAAAAACGGTCATTATGACAAAAATGGATATGCAAAAAATACCAAACAAAAAATAAGGCAATTTTTGCCGGCAAATTCTACCTCATGAAAAACAAAAATGATTGTTATCACCATGTGCTAAGAATATTTTTTTTAATTTATTGAATAATAAACAGTTTTTTTTTGGCATAAAAATTGTATGTATCAGATTGCTCTTAATTAAAAATTGAGCAAAAAAAATTATCCAGCAAACAAAATCGAAATGGTTTTGATAACAACTAAAGTATCCTAGAAAGGGAGAAAAAACATGAGTTTTGATGTAAATTTAGGCGCTTCGCAACGCGGTATTCTTTTTGCTATGGCAGAAGCAAGACAAGCGATTGAAACAGGACAAGAACGCCTGACGACAGGTAAAAAGATTAACTCAGCATCTGATGATCCAATTAAATTCTTTACTGCAAATTCACTTGAAAATGATGCTTTCGACTTTATGAAAGTCAAAGACACGTTGGGGCAAACTGTTAAGTCTTTGGAATCAACCAATAACGGCCTTACATCCATTAAAACCACACTTGACTCTATGCAAGGTATAATCAATTCCGCACGTGGCACTTCTGACGCAACAACGCTTGAAAGTCTTTCAAATACTTTTAATAGCTTGATGAATCAAGTAACCAACCTAGCCAATGACGCAACGTACAATGGTCGAAACTTCATTGCTGATACAGGTGCCGGAACTGGTGGGGCAACATTTGATTTAACACTCTATTTTGGTATCGACACGGCCACTCCTTCAACCTTTACAATTGCTGCAATTGGTGCAAGTGCTGCAAGTATTGGACTAGATTCTGCAGGTGCTTCTTGGCAAGCAAGTACAGATATTGATGCATCACAATCCCTACTTACCGCAGCTATATCAACCATTCGTTCATCAATCCAGACATTTGCTACATCTATCAATATGTTGAAAATTCGTGATGAATTCACAACAAAACATGTTAAAGCTCTTAAAGATGGCGCATCACAACTTGTAGAAGCTGATATCAATGAAGAAGGTGCTAAACTAAACGCACTTAAAATGAACCAATATATCGGGTTATCAAACCTTGGCTTTTCCGGTCAATTAAATCAAGGTGTTCTAAAATTACTCGGTTAATTGTTTTTACAATGAGTACAAAAGGGGCGTCATTGACGCCTCTTTTTTTATTTTAGCTTTCAGAAGGCACGAGGAACGATTTGACGCTCTATTAACCTAATGAAAATGTATACACAAAATTAATTTTCACAGATCGCCATCTATACCCAAATAATCTGAAACTACCGTTTTTAGCCGATAACCTTTGGTCGCTTTTTGAACCAAAAATTTCTAAGATAAAACAATTATCTGTCTAAATTTTCGGTATCAAAAATCACCTCAAATCTCATGCCTAAAAATCGGCATTTCCAAATCATTTGGGTATATACATTTGAAAAATCCACATCGTGTGATATTTCTGTCTGTATATAAAATTGTTAATGCATCGTCAAAATATCAATTACTCATGTAAGATCTTAATTTAAAAAATTTTATTTTTCCTGTATCATTACGTAACCAGAAAAAGTTTATAAGCCATTAAGCATTAACCAAAAAGGACAATTCCAAATGGTAAAAGCGATAATTTACAAACCTTCCAAAACATCAACACAATCAGGTCGTCAAAATACCAAAAATTGGGTTTTAACCTATACACCCTCTCCACAAAAGGCTGATTCACTTATGGGCTGGATTGGTTCAGGATCAACTATGAATCAACTTAAACTTAAATTTTCTTCTAAAGAAAACGCAATTAATTATGCCATACAAAATGGATTGCTTTTTGAAATTCGTGAACCACACCTATCTTCATTTAAAGAAAAATCTTATGCCGAAAATTTTACTATACCCAAATAATTTGGAAATGCCGATTTTTAGACTCGAAGCTTCACTTCTCGTTTGTTCAGGCAAACGACTGGATGTTTGGCGGGTTTTAGCAAAGGTTATTTTTTGTCCCGTAGATTGAAGAATATTAGACTTCTTTCAAATCTCGCTAATGTGGGGCCAGTGATAGAAGATTCGGCACGGATTCACTTGTATATTCTTCATACATGAGGATCTGAGCACCAAAGCGACACATCAATAGACCACAGCAACAGAGTTTCGAAAGAGGTCTATTTTGTATATGAAGAAGTCTTGCAACATACCCTTAAAAAATCAAAAAACGAAAGATAATTATGTAAGAAATTTAAGAAAAAAATGACATCAACATAAAATTAAGTTACTATACAAACATATCCACTCTAGCTCCAGCATTATGAGCAGAACTAATAAAATCAGACTGATTTCCATAATGTGTAGGCGGGATGGTATTAATAACTTCACCCTCTGGATCTTTATAAACAATAACCAATTGATCTTCTTCAATTGCTAAACTAGTCGTTTCAGTGTTCAAATTAATAGATTTACCATTGTTATTGTACGTATTTAATCGAGATTCTTGTGATTCTATGTTTTGATCTGAATTTTTTTGAGTCTCAGGTGGCCACGACAAAGCACCATTCTGGAGTAATTGCGTAAGTTGGTTTTCTTTTTCATATGATTGCGATTGAGCATCAACTTTAGATGAAGAGAGGGTATTACCTTTCAGTGAAAAGTTTGATTCAGATCGAAATTGTTGTTGTATAACGATTTCCATTCTAAAACCCTATATTTAAAACGATTACCAAAGGTATTATCCTAGATACATCTGATATAAAAATATTCTATCCCCCATATAAAGTCTACACAAAATAGAATATACTTGTCAAATATTGTAACACGTTGCGATCAAACAACAATTTAATTCAGTTTTATTGACTTTTTTTATGCATTTGTTCTTTAATCTTTTTTTCAGCACGACGTTCATCTTCAAGTAAAATACATTTTGCATAATTTTCGCTTCCAGATTTATACCCGTAAGACAAACAATTATCTCGACCTTCTTGAAGACCTGATATATTTGGAGAACACGCAGACAATAAAATATTAAAGCCTATGACAATATTAGTTATAAGCAGCGTATTTTTCTTCATTAATCTTATCCTCGTCTACATAAAAATGTCTTTGTACACATTGAGAAAAAAAGACGGAGCCTTTCTCTAGCCCTTCATCAAAACATCTTTTTTCATAGATCATTTTATTCTGATTCAAAAGTGGCTTTTGACACGCTGAAACGACACACCCTAAACTTATTAACACTAAAACACTTTTTTTCATCACAACTCTCTTTTAAGAGAAAAGTCTAAATTATTAACCGCACTATTGTCTAGGCAAATGTTCAATCTTTTTTTTCTTATCACCACGTGGTGATTTTGAAAATTTTTTAGATGATTTTTCAATAGGCTGTGAAAATACCTCAATCGAGGGAAAAACATCTTCTAAGTTTTCAATATAGCTTATAGGCTCACTTAAAGATTTTTTTCTCTTTTACTTACCTCTCTTAAAAAGAGTTGGCGAGGGAAAAACATCTTCTAAATTTTCAATATGACTTATAGGTTCACTTAAAGATTTCTTACTCTTTTGTTTACCTCTTTCAAAAAGAGTTGACGATGAAAAATCATCCTCTTCTAATTTTCCACATACAGAAGAGCTTGATCCATATAAACAATTTAATTTTTCGCGTTTCTGTTTTTCAAATTTTGGTGTTAAAGACATGTCTTCAGTTTTTTGTATAGAACTCAAATCAACAAAAAAATCTCTGTCTGATAAAAACCCACTCTTTTTAGTACGATCTCCACGTGGCGTAAAATAACCTAAAATTGATATATTGCGTTTAAGTCTTGGTGATTTTACAATGCTATCTGAAGAAGTTCTATCTGATAATATCCTACTCTCTTTAGATGCTTCTGCACGTGGTGTAAAACATTCCATTATAGAAGAAGTCGCTTTTGAAAAATTTTCAATAAACAAACTTTTTCTACTTTTTAAAGATATTTCATCATGATCCATTTTATATTTTTTATAATGACATTTATCTTTTATATATTCCAATAATACTGCAATCGATTCTACAGGGTAAAAATCTTTTCTTTTTTGTTCAATTTTTTCCATAATGGGGCCAACATTATCCCACTGACAATCTATGTTTTGTCGCCAAATCATAAATTGAAAAACAACTTTTTCATCAATAATACAATCATAAAGATAAATTGGTGTTTTTACATAATAGTTGATGTCCGCATCAATGAGCTCACTCGGATAAAATTTTATATCCAAAATTGTTTGTTGCTGTGCAGCATTTAATAACTTTAATGTGTCAAGTTCACTCATACCTTTAGGAAAAACAAACCCATTCTCAATTGCCCTATAAACAAGTCCTTTTTTTATATAAACTTCACCAAGCATCAATTTTAAAAAACTCGCCACTGATCCCAAGGGTACATTTTTAAATTCTTCAGTATCTTTTAATGGCCACTTGCTTACTGGTAGTTTTTTATTAATAAAAATTGGCCATGGATCATTATCCATATCAACGTGAACAAGTTTTTTCTTTTTAATTTTTTTAGGTTCAACAAGCAATTCATCCAATGACAAAAGCGGTATGTCTTTCTTACGTTCAGAAGATTTTTGAATTGTTTCAATAACATCTAAAGACACATCTGATCCCTTTCGGGGCGATGAGAGAACATCATTTTCTTGAATAAAACAAATTAAAAACAATACTATAATCAGGTTGAAATACATTGTTTTCATTTTTCTCACCTTTTGTTATTGAACCTATCTATTAAAGCACAATTTTTATATTTGGTTAATACTAACTTTTATAAAAATCATGGGCCTTGTTATTACATGAAAATTGCACGAATCTATTGCAAAAAAGTTTCAGATGCGGTAAAAATAACTATTGGGGTTGTATTTTAGGTTTTTTTAATGAAAACGCGCTATTGCTTAATGTCTTTATTGTTATCTACATCTGTTTTTTGTGATAATTTTGCACAAAATGTAGAGCCGCAACTTATTTCAAATTCAGATAGCTTTACTGATCGTCAGCCACCCACCTCTATATTACAAACGAAACTTTCTTTTGCACCTATTGTCAAAAAGACTGCACCAACTGTTGTTAATATTTACACCCAACGCGTTGTTCAATCTCGTGAATCTAACCTTATGGCAGATCCCTTTTTTAGACAATTTTTTGGGCATGATTTAAAACTTTCAGTCCCACGCGATCGTATCGAGCGTTCTTTAGGATCAGGCGTTATTGTAAGTCCAGAGGGTCTTATCGTCACGTGTCACCATGTCGTGCAAGACAGCGATCAAATTAATGTTGTCCTTTCTGATAAGCGCGAATTTCAAGCCAAAGTCGTTAAGCTTGATCCCAAAAGCGACCTTGCTATTTTGAAAATAAATCCTTCAAAAGGCGCCCTTCCCTTTTCTGATATCGGCACTGCTGAATCTTCGGAAATTGGCGACCTAGTTCTTGCCATCGGCAATCCTTTTGGTCTTGACCAAACGGTTACAAGCGGTATCGTTTCTGCAAAAAAGACAATTATGGGTGCTTATGTTATCCAAACTGACGCAGCCATTAATATTGGCAATTCAGGTGGTGGCTTATTTGATATGGAAGGACGACTTATAGGCATTAATTCTGCTATCTACTCAAAAACGGGTGGCTCTAATGGTATTGGTTTTGCTGTCCCTTCTGAAATGGTCAAAGTAGTCTTGCAAAGCGTTGGATCCCAAAAACCACCCCAAAAACCTTGGCTTGGCATTCAAGGCTCAGAAGTGACCCCCATTATTGCTGAAGCTATGGGCATTGATTTACCCATCGGCGTTTATGTCAATAAACTTTACCCAAAGGGACCTGCCGATATTGCAGGACTTAAAGTCGGCGACGTTATTCGTAAAGTAGATGGTAAGGATATCACTGATATTTCAGGCCTTGAATTTATTGTAGCAACGCGTCAGGCAGGCACTGAAACAGCCATCGAAATCATGCGTGAAGGCAAATTGCACCACGTACGTTTTCCTTTAACGCCCCCGACGGATACTATACCACGCGAAACCACAAAATTAGGCGGCAAGCACCCCTTAACAGGCGCCATTGTTGCTAATCTATCTCCTGCACTCGCCACTGAATTATCATTGAATGTTTTTGATGGTGGTGTTGTTATAACGAAATCACCTCAAGATACCACACCTTTTAGGCTTGGCTTCGAAGAAGGTGACCTCATCCTTCAAATCAACAATCAGAAAATCGGCAATGTTAAAGAATTAACCGAAAACCTTAACAGCGCAAAAGCGCAATGGGTTATTTCTTTTAAACGTGGCCAAGAAATCCTGAGCATATCTGTTAGAGCATAAATGATATTTCAAACGAGCACTATTTCTTCCGACGATACAGACCAACGTCTTGATCGATGGCTTAAACGTCTTTTTCCAGGACTTCCACAAAACCTGATTCAAAAAGCCCTCAGAAAGGGTGATATTCGCATCAATGGCAAAAAAACTGATTCTAATTATCGCTTGATTGAAAATGATGAAGTTAAATACCCCATTTTCGAAGAAAACGAACAAGTTGAAAAAGAAATTAAAACATCAAAGCTCAATCTTAAAGAATACACCCTTTATCAAGATGATGATATTTTTGTACTCAACAAACCTCAAGGCATAGCCGTTCAAGGGGGTACAAATATTGAAGATTGTATCGATGATGCTTTATACCAACTTCAATTTGATAAAAAAGACCGACCACGTCTCGTCCATCGATTGGACAAAGATACGTCTGGTGTATTACTGCTGGCGCGTACTTTAAAAGCCGCACAATTTTATGCCAATGTTTTCAAAGAAAAACATGCAACAAAACTTTATTGGGCCGTAACCATTGGCAGCCCATCACAATCAAAAGGTATGCTCAAAGCCCCCCTTTTAAAACATAATGAAACAACATACGAAAAAGTAACGATTGACGACGAAGGTAAAGCTGCCGAAACACGTTATAAAATTCTAAAATCTACAGATAAATTCACGCTCATGCAGCTTGAACCACTCACAGGCAGAACGCATCAATTGCGCGTCCATTGTGCAACTTTCGGCTTCCCAATCTTGGGTGATGGCAAATATGGTGGCAAGGATGCTCAATTAAAAATTGGCAAATCACGCCCTACATTACATTTACACGCAAAATCATTAACCATCCCAACTTTATCTGGTCAATATTTAAATATTGTGGCACCTTTACCCAAACATATGCTAGAAACGTTTAAAATTCTTGGGTTTAGTGATGAAAACGACAAAACTACATTATATTGAGACAAAAACGGGATTCCAAATACTCAACCAGGAATCCCCCCTTTTAACGCCCCTTAAAAAACCCATTATTTTACCAAGCGAGCAAATCGCCAAAGAATTTATCGCCCATGATCTAAAAACGAACCCCTTGTTGAAGCACATCAATACAATATTAGATTTTGTAGCAATCAAACGAAAAGAGTATGAAGCTGCCATTTTAGATTATATCGATTATGACAGCATTCTATATTGGTCCGAAGAACCAAAAGACCTTTTTGAACATCAAAGCAAAGAATGGGGTAAAATTATTACCTTTGTTGCAAAACAAACAAATGCAATTCCACTCAAAACACATAAACTTGAGACGATTGAACAAAATCCCGTTATAAAATCACATTTTCAAGCCTGGCTTGAAGCTTTAAATCCTTTCCAATTATTTGGATGTCACGAAATCGTTTTCGAACTTAAATCTGTGTTTATTACATATGCCTTAAGTCAAAATGCAATCGATTTCGAGCGCGCTTTTCAAGCAGCCTTCCTAGAAGAATATCATCAAATTGGTCTTTGGGGCATGACAGAAGAACAAGAAGAATGTTTGAATGATATAAAATCTTCTTGCATCGAAAATCTTAAATTGCTTCAATTAAGCTGATAAGAGCTTTTAGTTATACCGTTTTCAAAAAAGAATAGGGTGTTTTCAAAATTAAATGAATAACGTTTTTTCTCCCTTCCTACGTCCCGTGGCTTGTCCACGGGATCCAGTCTTACAATGGCAAAGAAAGATGTATCTTGTTTAATGTGCTGAAAAAACAATAATTTTTTCTCTTTGTAAGTTCTAAGACTGGATCCCGCGAACAAGTCGCGGGACGTAGGAATGGGGCGGTTCCATAAATCTTGAAACGTAAAAAATTATAAAAAATAATTAATCATTTCTGAAATTTGTATTACATTCAAGAAACAAGCCACGCAGATCAAATAAAAAACTTACAAACAAATCTAAATTTTAATTTTATTGACTTTTTAAGTTATTTACTATACAAATATTACATTAAATAATATTCATAATTAAATTATAGGCTTTAAAATGAAAAAGAATTTACTTTTATGTTTAACTTTATTTGCATCTATTTCTTGGGGGGTTTCAGGCAACGATGATGATATTGATGACTATACACAGCGACCTTCTAAAAAGATTTGTCTTATCGATTACAATGAATTAACACAACAACTTTCTGATACTTCCGTTAGTTTTCATGATATACGCTTGCCTATCGAATCAGCATTAACAGATTTAGAAGATAAAATAGACAATCCCAACAAGGAAGATCTTTTAAAATTTTTACAGGCAATTTTAACTAAAAATAACGTCGATTCAGACACAATAAATAGAACGCTCTATTTATTATGGGATATCAATAAATTAAAAACTGTTATTTATTGCTGCACATTCTTAGAAAAAAATTACTTCTGGATGAATGATTTTTTAGCCGATACTATTTACAAAGAGGGTGCGGCAGACCTTCTTATTGAAGAACATAAAGACACTACTATCATTAAAAATATCCAAATTTTATACCGTTACACAACTGATAAATATACTCCAATTTCAGGAAATATATTTTTTCCACTTTTTCATAGTATTATCATTTTTTCTAAAATGATAAAAAATCCGAATGATTTAAAACAAATTTCAAACACCTTGGCTAAGGGCACATATAATGTTCAAGATTTGTTCTGGATGCTGCTTTCTGTGGCCATTCAGCCAGATTCAAACACAAATGCACCAAAAATTCTTTATATACCAGCATTGCAACATACAATTATCACAGTTCAATTAATTGATCAGGTCAGAAAACTTGCAGAAGGAAAAAATTGGACGTTAAACCATTATGAACATGTGCTTATGGCACTCAATAAATCAGAACCTAAAAAAAGAAAAATTATAGTTGAAACATTAAAAAAATTATTACAAAACAAATATTTTAATTACAAATCATATTTGCACATAATAAATGAACTTTCAGAAATGGAAACATATTCAGAAAATTCACTCAAAAATATGCTAGAATTAACTGAAAATAATGAACATTCTCTTTTCGATTATCTGTCTCTTCTTCATTTATCTACTTTTATTTCCATGAACAATCAACAAGCTACTAATATTCTGAAACTTTTGTCCAATTACGCATTTAACATACGAAAATCAATTTTTTTAAGAATATTAAATTTATCAAAAGGACAAAATTGGTCCACAGAGATGTACATACAAACGATTGAATCATTCTGCTCTATTCCAAAAGATTGGCATGAAAGGGCTTATAAAGCTATAAATAAGTGGCCTTTAAAAAATAAACTAACATCCATCGGCTATTCTAATTTATTGCACATTCTTAGCTTTTTTGAAAATGAAATGAACGAACCCAATATAAAAAATGCAAATTTATTACTTATAAATATTTCTAAATTAAATCAAAAGCAAGCAAATCTTATTTTTGACACCATCAAAATGCATGGAAGTCAATCAAATTATAAAGATATAGATTACAATAATATTTTCAATTTTTTAAATAATATTTTTAATAAATTGAAAAATAATGGATTAAATTTTGAAAAATTAATAAATTGCCTAAAAAACTACCAAATAATAAAAATAATTAAAAATGATAGGTTGGACATATTTTTTACCGAATATTTTTTCAAAAATACAGATTTAAATAATTTGACTGATTTTTTTATTTCTACAAACGGTCAAACTCCAAATTTTGTTAAAGCTGCCTTAAAAACAATAGATGATATTTGTAATGAAAACTACTTAGATAGAAACAATTTTCTAGAAAATCTTACACAATTTAAAATAAAATCCCTTTCAGAACTATATTATGTAGATATAGCACTTAATGATGTTCATTATTCCTTCAATGAAAAAAAATCACCGAAAGCTGTTTATTATGCAAAAATTCTCACTCAAACAATGAAAAAAAATAGAGGAAAAAATTTTGAAGGGACTGGACAAAACTTTATGGATAAGATTCTTACTTCAAGCAAAATCGAGTGTCTTAATCCAGATTTAGACATTTCATTTTTTAGGTATATTGATTTAGAATACCAAACTGAATTACCTAAAATTAAAAGTATCATTGACTCTATTATTAATCTGGATAGAAATAATCCAAATTTATGTATTTTTATCCTTAATTTTTTAAATACACACATACACACCCCACATTATGCTTCTGAAATTTTATATTGTATAAAAGAAATGAGTAAGCTGACACATGAAGAAGCTTTGCTAATTAAAAAAAAATTAAAAAAAGGGTTACTTTTTATAAAAAATAACGATATCAAGAAAGAAATTTTTGATTTATTTCATTTATATAAAAATTATTCGAATTTTTCTAACCATAACAATAATGAAAGTATCCGATACGACAGTTTATCAGTATTTATAGCAACTCTATCTGATGAATTAAAATTCAAAAATAAGTCTACACATATAAAAAAATATTTTTTTAATGGCTTGATTAACATTTTTAAAAATATAAACATTACAATGAAAGATGCAGATAATTTTGCAAATCATTTAAATAATTTTGAAACAAATTTATTTAAACCTATTTTTACAAGCAGTAATTATAATAATTATTCTACTGGCACAGAATGTCCTGAAAAATATTATGTAGACCAAAAAGAAAAAATCAATACTTTTCTTTTTAAAACAATTGAGTTTTATGCATGGCTAGCAAAAAATTATAAAAATCGATCAGCTTACTGCTTAGAACTATTTGATAATTTTTATTCAAAATACAAGATTGCTTACAGAGCAAGAAATCTTATGGATCAAAGATTCAATACACCCGAAACACCTTTTACTTTAGAACCATGTAAAGCCTTTATAAGGGACATCATTGGCACATCAGAAGTAGAATTTTCTTCGCCTCTTACCTGCGACAAAGAAAAAGCAAAAAAAATCCTAAAGAAACAAAATAATAATATAATTAACAACAATTACGAATATATCAAAGATGATAATTTTGTTGAGACTAATCTTAAGCCAAACGATTTTCTGGATTCCGCAATTGACGTTGCCGCGTGGAAAAACTGCTTCAGCCGTACAGCTTTTTCTAACCCATCGCTTCAAGAGTTTCTTTTACTGAAACCCAATCCCAATAATAATAATCGTATTATAGAATTACTAAATTTGTTAATGTATCAATGGCGCAATATTTATGGAGCAAAAGATATATATTAAAAGCTTTATTAATATCGTTATCACAAAACATATGCTCGCTTCATTGTTGTGTAGAATACATTTCTACACAACGTGACGACGGTTTTGTTTCTAAAGCACATCATAACGCTTTGCCATCCAGCTAAAATCAACATTTGAGCTGGATGGTGATTTTCATTCTGATTTTGCTACAGGGTTCACACCCCAGCATTTCACCTGCGAGAATCCGTTTCATTAAATCGCAAAAAATACAAATAGCTGACCGAGAAGAAATTTATCTGAAAAAAGAGTAGCCCCAAGGTGATTAGGTCATGACATTTAGAACTGTTTTTGCGAAGATTAGTAAAAACATCATCATATGTAATTACTTTTAAATTAGTCACTTCATTATAAAGTTATTTTTTATCTGCACATGATATTCGGCAGAAAAAGTTGTCGTGTTTTTTTGTTTATTATAATAAAAAATATTGATTTAATTTTATTATTATGATAAAAGTCTAGAATATTGTTACTATATTAATAAAGAAGTGGATTTATCCAAGATGAAAAAAATAAGATCGTTTTTTTTAATATTCATTTTTATGAATGTTGCTGTTTTTAATGCCACCATTGCTTTGGACTCAGAAGATGAATTAGAATATGCTGCGGAAAAATCACTTTTTAATAAAAAAATATCTGACACTGTTTTAGCTTTTTATCAAAAAATTAAACATCTTTTTCCCAAAAAATTAGATGATTTATCTAAAGAAGATTGGAAAAAATTGACTATAAAAATCTATGACATTTATTGCTCAGATAAAGCGAATACTTATTTTGGGTTGAGCTCTGCTTTTAAAAGTATTCAAAAGGCAGAGCCAGTCGATCATAATCACAATGAATGTCTAAAAAAATTAGTATCTTCTGTAAGAAGCATTACTTACCATTTAGAAAAAGAAAAAAAACCGCAATTAAAATCTAAAGATATCAATAAAAAAAATATAAAATCTAAACATGCGACGGAAGACTCATCATTCAGCAAAGAAATATCGGATAAGCAATTATTTTTTTATAAAAAAATTAAACATCTTTTTCCGAAAAATAGAGCTTCTTGTTCGAAATATAAGCATGCTGATTGGGAAAAATTGGCAACAGAAATATTTAACATTTATTGTTCAGGTGAAGAAAAAACCTATTTTGGATTAAAATCTGCTTTTTTTACATTGCAAAGTGCACAGCCAGTGAACCCTATTGAAAATCTTTCTCTTCAGGAATTATATAAGGCTGTTCAAAGAATTAATTATAATTTAGGTAATACGGAAAAAAAATCAAAAAAAATTGATTCTAAACCTAAAGATAGCAACAAAAAAATTATAAACAATAATGAAAAGATTGAAAATATACATTCCAGGGATAATTTTTCATCTAAAGTTCCGGCAAAAACATTTAAATGCACCACTTTGTCAAAAGAGGATGAAAAATTTATAGTTACAATTAAAAGTATTCTTCCTAATGACATAATGATTGAAGCAAAAAATGTTTGGAATAAATCTGCAAGGCAATTACTAGAGGCGTCTCATCTTAAAGGAATTAGGCCATTGCAGAATTATTTAAAGGAGTTGTCCGAATTAATAAAAGATTTAGATCTAAGATATTGCATTCAACAACTTAAAGCTGGATTGACGCGCATAACAAATCTTTCACGGAAAGAAAAAGAACCTCATGTTTCAATCAATGAGGTTAAAAAAAATAATGATGATTCTAATGCAAAAAGAAAAACATCAGCTTCTAATGCCTCCGAAAGCTCCATTAGATCAAAAGCAAGTACAACGGATCAACCTAATGAAAAATCTGATGTAACTTCAACATCAGGGATTAAAGCCTTTAATTTCACCCTTGAAGATATAGAACCACTTTTTCCGAACGATCTAATGAATTCCCCTGAATTCGAATGGGATGAGATTGCATCTAGTATATTTGATTTTTATAAATTGGATGAAAAGAATACACATTTAGAACTTTATTTTGCTTTTTTTAAATTAAAAAAAAATACTACAGTTAAAAAAAATATAGATGCTCTTCAAAAACTAATGGTTGCGTCTAAACGTTTAAAAAATTTATCACACCCAATTACTAAATTGCTTCCTTTTTCTGATGAATTTTTAATTGATTTAGATATCGGCAAGAATGAAAAATCGGAAGAAGAAATACGTCCGACAACGCCTAAGTTCTATCCCTCTTCTGAAGAATCGGAAGAAGAATTTTTTCCTACAACCCCGCCCAGGATTGAGAGCTATTATAATTCTTTTGAGACATTTGATGATGATTCAAAAAAAGATGAGGTTGCAGACAATGTAGAGCAAGGTAATTTAGACAACGCAGGCCAAAGCAATATAGAAATTGTAGAAATTTTTGAAAATTGTGACCAGAGTTTTCAGAATAATATTGAAATTTCTATGGATAATATTATAAGTTCTTCATCAAGTTTAACTATTGAATCTCCTTGTCACAATAACATTGTGGAAAATTCACATACAGAAAACAAACGAAATAGAAATCAATATGATGACCTAGAAGATAATTATTCGTCTAAAAAGCAATGTACAGATGAAGAATATGTTAAAAATTTTATTTTAGATGGAAAGATTTTTTTTCAAAACGAAGACTTTGAACAAGCTATATCTTGTTTTCAAAAAGTTTTATTGTTTGAATCAGATCCATTTTTAGAGCCATACATATTAGAAGCTTACCTTCTTGTTGTTGAGGCAAATTACGCTTTATTTTTTGACGCGAGGACACCTTTAGACAGTCAGGCTTATAAGAAAAGAGTGAAATATCTATCAGAATGTTGTTTAGCTCTTATTGATCGCCTGAATAGTAAAAAACAAAAATATAGTAATTTTTATGTTCGTACACTTATTTCTATTGGAAATCTTATATGTTTTGAAAAGATTGATGAAAATAAATTTCGTAAATATGTGAAAGAAAGATATAAGATACCTCTTCGTGCTTGTTTATTTATGGATGCTTTGGATTTTATAGGGCAGACAGGGGATTCCTTGCTTCGTATTCAAGCATTTCTTGGTTTAGGGGATTCTAAAGATTGCAACAGAGGACATATTGTAAAATATACCCAATATACTAATTCTTATGGCCGTGAGGCTTGGTATCTTTCTGCCTTAGATTTATGTAATGAGTCTGACTACTTATACCGTGTTCGCGCTTTGATAGGTCTTGGGAATATGCAGAATAAGAATTCACAGGATATTGAAAAATACAGCAAATATTCTTCATCTTTGAAAAACTTAGCTTGGTATTATCAGGCGTTGGACCTGCTGGATAAGAAAGATTACCCTTTATACAGAATAAAAACTTATATGGGAGTAGCAAATTATTTTAACGCCTCTAATATAATAACTTCAATTAAATATTTTCAAAATATAATTGATTTAAATCCGTTTCCAATTGATCGTATACGCGCTCATTTAGGTATTGGAAATCGTTGGTCTTCTCTGAAAGATTATAATCAAGCAATTTTTTATTATAATATGGTTGAAAAGGAATTATCCTTATTAGATCCTGAAACAAAAACCATTGATGATATCCAAAAGATATCTACTAATCGCGATAAGGGTTTATTGTTCTGTGAAAAACAGTTGAAATACTTTAATAATCATCGCTCGTAATCTTTTATAATGCCGCCCAGAACAATGGGCGGTTTTGCCATAGTATTTTCCATTAAAAATCCCACTCTCTCTACTTCCCGCGGCTTGATCCTGAGAGATCCACACGAAATAATTCTGCAACTATTGAAAATAATGGAAACCTCGTTGCAAGCAGCAAAGCTACGCAGCAATCCAGCCCTAAAATCAACATTTATAGCTTTTGAAAGACTATTTTCTAGATTGCTTCTTCGTCTTCGACTCATCGCAACGACGAAATCTTGGGATTTCGCTGTGTTTAAATTGGTGTAGATCACTCAAAAACACTTCGCCTAAAACAATAGACTGCTTAAAAGCCTATTGCAGCAACCCTTGCAACAACCCATTTAAAACATCCTTGCCGTGACGTCTTTTCTTAGGTTGCTCATCTTCTTGTGCAGGTTGATTGTCCTGAACGGCAGGTGGCGGCACATTATTATCTGCTCCATTATTTTCAGCCACAGGTGCTTCTTTTTCAGCTTTATGACCACCCAAAACTTCGCCTAACAAATCATCCAAAATACGTTTCTTTTTCGGTTTTTCACCATCCGCTGAAGCTTCACCCTGATTATTTTTATTTCTTTTATTTTCAAGTAATTTTTGACCTAAACTTTCAACACCACGTTGCAATAAATAAGACTCAATTTCACGTGAATCCAATCTTGTCTTGGGGTTATCCCAAGTGCCTGTTAAACTTGCAGCAATGGGTGGAAAATTCTTTTCGCCTGCTAATTTAAAATTAACATTTAAATTAAGAAATTTATTAACAATATCGACATTCCCCTGAACCTGCCCCAAACCTGCTTGGCATTTCACTTGAGTATCATTTGTCGTCATGACACCATTTGTTATTTGGAAGCGTCCTTGCACTTGCTCAAAAGGCGTTTGTCCACCTGATTTCGTGCTACCAAACAAATCCATAAAATCATTCAATTTCTTAAGATGTTGCGCTTTTTGGGCAATTGCATTTAAATCATAACCTTGAAGAATAGCCTGCAACACATTGAAATTACCTTGTCCATTTAAACTTGCCATAACATCGTACAGACTTCTACCATATCCGCCGATATTCATTTGACCATTTATCTTACCTGTGACAGGCACATTATTACCCAATGCCTTACCTAAAATTGCTATATCAATATTACTTAATTGAATATCACCTTTCATTTTATTTGAATCCAGGCCTTGAATAGATCCATTTCCTTTAATTTCACCACCAGCTAATAAGGCTGATACATTTTCAACATTCACAGTACCATTACGAATTTTGGCAGATAAAATTACATTCTGAAGTGGCATTTTACCGTATAAAAATTGTGCTGCTTTTAAACTTAAATCAGCATCCACTTTATTAAGTCCGCTTAAATCAAGTGGGCTTTTAGACCATCCACTTGAATTTTGTTGCATTGGTGGATTTATTTGAGAAATCAAGATAATCTTTGCTAAAGGATTTTCTTCTTGAAGCGCACTTAATTGAATTGCATTGAAATCTAAAGCCAACTGAACAAAAGGCTTCGCTTTCGTTAAGTCCAGATTCGCTAGACCTTTAAAAGCATTCTTACCAATTGAACCATCCAAATGCCCAATATTGATCTGACCATTATGTGAGGAAATCGGTGCATTCAAAACAAAAGGCCCCCATTTATCAGGACTTCCAAACAACATACCCGCTTCAGGATGATTTATATTTAAGTGACCTTTCAAATTGGCTAAAGGATCTAACGGATTTAATACTAGATCAGCACTACCAGAAGCCCCAAAGACAAAAAATGTTGATTTAACATTTAGTTGATCCAAAGTTCCCTCACCCGTCATTGAACTTTGAATGTCACCTATTTTATCAATTTTTCCTTTAGACTGAATTTCAAAAGCAAGCAATGATTTATTATTTTTTTCTTGTAGATTACCGCGCATTGCAAAGCCAATATTATCGATTTGACCTTTAACTTCGTTAATATTAAGCGCTTCATCACGAAGATTAACATTTGCAGTTAAGTTTTTGAATTGTTTGTCTTTAAATTTAAGTCCATTGCATTTTAACTCAAGATCGATTTTAGGTCCTTTTAAAAAATCAAGCGACATACCTGTCTTGGGCGCATCTTTTGAAGCAATGCGAATAATTTTAAAATCATTATCCGTTTCAAGTGATGCAACACGTGTAAATTTCAACAAAGCTTGGTCAAGATCCACCTGATCCATAATTAAATGGGCTGAAATACCTTTATCAGCAAAATTATAAAGGGCATCACCCCCAAAATTTATAAAGCTGGTTTGAACATCCACATTGCTTAATTTGACTTGATCAAGATTCCCGTTAAAGTTTGCTGAAAGATTTAAGGACGATTTGGGCAGTGCTTTTGTATCCATAAAAAGCTTCGCTACAGCCTTCACGTCACCTGTCACCACTTTAACAGCACCATTGTAAAGAAGTGCATTATTTTGTGTTTTAAGTGTTAAATCACCTTCAATTTTACCATCAGGAATTGGTAAATTAAATTTTTGAAGCGCTACAACACCTTTATCGAGCGAGACATTTAATTTTAAATCACGCCATACTTGCTTGCCATAAGAAACACCATCAAAAGCAAGTGACAAATTAGCGCGGATTGTATCAGGTATTTTAAAAGCAATTGGTTTGTGTTTATCATCTGCAAACGCATTTGAAAAAATAGACATCGACTCAAAAGCTATTTTTTTCTCTTTATTAAGCTTATCCAAAAGAATAGGGCTGAATTTAAGCGCAGCTGTCAAATCCCATAATTTATTCTCTAACCTTTTAAACCCGAAACTACCTTCACTTTTAAAATCACCCCATGACACTTTAATATTTTGTAAATCGCCATTTTTTGGCTGTGCATTCACATCAAATTGTACTTTAAGAACATCCTTTAACGCATCAGGCAAATCATTCACAAAACTTCTTAAATAGCCATCTTTAGACAAAAGATTAGCCGACATTTTCCCTTTAAGACTTGGATTGTCGAAGCCGCCTAACAATTGTCCATTAAAATTCAAATTATCTTGTCCTAAATTAAAAACCAAAGACAAAGGCGTTTCAAGACCCGCTGCAATCGATCCAATTTTTGTTTTAAAATCAATTTCTTGCTTCGCAAGTTTGGCAGTTCCTTTAATATCATACGGCCCCATTAATGAATCGAGCGATAATTCTGCATTAATGTGTTCTATTTGATGCTTTACATTATTTTCAGTTACCGAAATTTCAGCTTTTTGAATATAAAATTTTGAAATACTAATATCAGGCATATTCTTTTTTGATACATCAACATTTGCGTTTTGATCTCCAAATAAAGTTGCTGCCCCTATTTGTACACTACCTGATTTTTGTTCTTTTTCTTTTTTTTGAAAAAGCGTTTTGTAATCGCAATGATCATTAATTTCTAAATTAATTTTAGGTGTCACTAAAGTTAATGATTCAACATTTATTTTTTTAGTAATAAGCGGCAAAAGCGCTAAATGCAATTCAGCAGATTGAAGTGACATCAATTCTTTTTCTTGGCACTTTTCTGGCGCTTTGATAGACACATTTTGAATAGCAAAAGCAGGTGTTGGTAAAATGCGTAACTTCATTTTTCCCTCAATCTTCAAATCGAGACCTGTCTCAGCCTTAACTAATTCTTGAATTTTACCTTTATAACTTGTCCAATTAATAAAAGGCGGGACAGCAACAAGGGCCACGAGGCAAAGAAATAATAAACCACCTAAAATATATAAAAACTTCTTCATGAATGTGTCGCCTTGTTTTATGAAAGATATTCTGATTGATCATAATCGATTCTTGCTAAATGACAATCAGAATATAACAAAAATGAAAAAATTCTTAAAACAAGAACATAAAACTTAAAAGTGTTATTTTTGATTGTTATCATCAAGGAAAAATGATGGTACCCACAAAGCAAGTTTACCCTTTACTGAAGCATCAATTAAACTAATTTTGCTCGAAAGTTTGACAGCCACGGGTAAATCATCAAACACTTCATTTGGTGCATCAATTTTAAGATCGATTCTAATATCTGCTGCTTTATCACTTGATAAATTTTTAAGATTGCGTACAGTGAGTAATGTGGAAATAGCAATTATTTCAACAATTCCAGATTGTTGATCTAAATGTTCAACCTTATTAAAATTATAATGTATTGTTTTATCTTTATTAATCAAATCAATGACGTCATCATACACATTTATTAATTTATTTAAATTTCTTAAAAGAACTGAATTATCAAGCGTTTTTTTACTATTTGAGATTAAATATGTTTTAAGCTCATTAGAAATATCTTTGTCTTGTTTTAATCTTTTAAGAAGTCTTAAACGAACCATCTCTATATGCTGACCACGTGCTGACAGTTCAATTTTGTCTGCTAATTTATTTAAATCAACTTTAAATTGATCGTAATTTTTCTGATATTGCAGCTGTTCTGAATGAGATAAATTCATATGTGCTATAAAAACAAACATACACAAAGAAATGGAACGAATTTTCATCATATTATCCTCAATTCAAAACAACTATAACTAAAAAAAAGGGGTCATACGACCCCAAATTCGTCGATTTTAAAGATTAATTTTTATTTTTGACGCAATACAAAAGTACGCCAATAAAAATCTTCATCACTTTCTCTATGTAAAGGCACAGAACGAATACCAATACCTTCATAGCTTTTATCATCAAAACGATTTGACTCAGCTAACAATATATTATTTACATTAACAGGATCATTGCCTACAAAAAATCCTGTATGACCTGAACAAGAAACATTATCAGAAAATCTATATTTTCGCTGAACAATGATATCCATTTCCTTTAATTCTTCATCGGCATAAACTGCTTGAAATTTATCATTAAACTCATGCCACATATTTTCAGAAATATCTGTAGCCATCGTATTTAAATTAATTTCACCCATTTGGTGACGCCATGCCATTTCTTGATGCAATGTTGAAAAGCGCCATGGACAATCCGTAATAAAAGCTTCAAGTGATGAACAATCCCAAATCAAATGAGAAGCATCGTTTCCACCAAATTCATAAGTCGCTGACGGTTTCCATAAAGTAACAATGCCATTAGATGACGTATCACTTAAGCTAATATCCTGTGCAATTTTTTTCGAATTTGGCGCATCATCAAAAATAACATTAGGTGAATAGATATTAAGAATAGATCTAATGTCTTCAGCATCATCGCCTGACAAAGTATTTAAGCCACGCAATGTCAACAACGCATGAAGACCTATTGTTTTAAGGACAGGAAATTGATTGCCAAACAACCCCTTACGATTTACATCAAAAAGGATGTCTGAATCATGATTAATACGCGCAATTGCATCTTCATACATACCTGTAAATTGAGGCGTTCCAATCATCTTACCGAGACCTGTAAAAAGTGGCCAATGATCAGAAGCCTTTTTATCTTCACCTACCAACATAGTCTTTAAATCTATAGATAATGCTTTATCTTTTTCTAATTTTTCAATAACTTTCAAAGAAATACTTTCTGGTTCTTTACCATCTAATACTTCCTCAATTTTGTCAGTTAAATTTTTTAGATCTTCCTTGTTCCCTTTGTTAATTTGATCATAGATATCGACAAATCTTTTTGCCCATGAATGATCACTTTGACGAAGTGAATCATAAATTTCTTTATATTGTTCTTGATCAGGATAAGTTGCATGAAGCTGCGTTGCAAACGTAAAAGCAAACAAACTTACATATTTTAAAATGGAACGGATTTTCATATAAACATCCTTAATAAGATTAATCTTGGCTTTTTGTAACAGGTTGCGCTTGAAATGAAAAGAGGTAAAGAGAGCTTTAAAACAAAGAGATTTATTATTTATTATAATGTGTTAAAACGCAAAAAACCCCAAAGAAAACTTTGAGGTTTTTAATGTTGTTAAATGAAATTCAGTTTTTAGAAACCAAACAATCCTTTAGCTTTTGACCACATTGATCTTGAAGCTTCTTGCTTCTTTTGCGTGTTAACTTGATGAAGTTTATCAGCTATATTTAAAGCCAATTCCTTAGCAATACGTTTAAATTTAGCAACATTCGCATCAGTTGGATTTTGCATTAAAACATTATATTCATAATTCATGATGTCTTTAAATTCCATCAAATCTTTTTTGTATGCATTAGAAGCTTTAACACCACCACTTGAAACCATATCAAAATAGTAATTCTCATGACCTGTAACACCTTTTACTAAAGTGCTGCATTCTTCAAAAGCGTCAAAAACGTTTGAATTCAACGAATTTAAGTAAAGTTCTTTATTTTCAACTTCACGCTGAAATACTGGTTTTTGTGCTTCATCAAAATTAATGATTGATTCTAATGGATTAAAAGTTGTTGGTGTAAAAGTAAGAAGTTTTGCGCCTGGATAAGGTTTTAATCCTGCATTAATTGCCTCACCAAAACCACCCATCAAATGTTGATGTATAGGGTTTAATTTGGCAACCATTCCTTCACGATTTGCAGTTGGATAGAAAATAACATTTCCTTGGTGTGCTGCAAATTTACCTACAGGATCAATATCTGTCCAATCTGCACGGACATGATTAAAAATATGATGTCCTGGAGCATCATACGGTATGTATGCAGCAGGAACGCCGGGTCCATTAAATGAATGCGCTTCATTAACTAAAGATGGAAATTTTGCAGCAATTGTTTGTGCGTAAAAACCACCTAAAGAATGTCCGGTAACAATTAACTTACGGTATTTTAAACCTTCTGTATCAGCTTTTTCAATTGTACCCAAAAGAAAATCTTCAGCAGTTTCGACATTTTTAGATAAAGCACCATCAACAAGTGAACCTATTAAAGTATTTAGAAAAGCAGGTGTAAACTCTCCGCCTTTTTTAATAATTTGCTGTATATAACTTGTTAAATTGTTTAGAACAATAGCGCCATCAGCACGAATGAAGTCATTAAGGATTGTTACGCTTCCTCTATATGAAACATATAAAATATCATCTTTCAAAAGTGAAATTGCATTTAATCCATCTTTTTCATCAAAAACAGCTTTTACAACTTTAAAATTATCAATTTTATATTGTTTAGCATATGAATCAAATTTAACATTATGTTCATTTGTACCAGTCCAACAATAAGCTAAATTAGCTACATCTGAAATTTCAGGTAAACGAGCAAAAGTAAAACCAGCCTGCTGTTTAACGACGCCATCTTCATAAATCAATTTTGGTTGTAGCGGTGAATATTGTCGATCATCTGAAAAATTTAATTCTTCAAATTCATCGTAAAGGTCTAATTCTTTAAGAATAGCTGATACATCATCTGAAGCAGTCTTTGCAGCTTCAGCTTCTAACATTGGTTTGTAATCATAAGAAGCTGTATTAAGAACATTCTTTTGATTAGATTTTAAATCAGACAACATTTCAAAGTTAATATCTGTAAAATCAATACGATGATCTTCAACTGTTTCTGATACTCTTGCAAAACCAGATGAGGAAACAACTAAACTTAATACCGCTAAAGAAACTAATTTTTTCATTTTTAAAATACCTTTCTCAAATTATATAAGGCAATATACGTCACATAAACTGTCTTGTCAACACGCATTGTCATTTATTTTTTTATTACTCACAAAGAAAAGAAAATAAAGAATAGTAAAAAACATTATTTATTTAAAAATAATTCAAAATCAATGAGATGTACCAGATGTGGTGAATATAAATAAATAGATACAAAAGGGACCAAGAACTGGCCCCTTAAAAGAAAAGCTAAGCTTTGTGTTGCCCTAAATTCCCATTACCTCGAATCTTATCAATTTCCTGACAAAATTCTGGAATGGCCGTGAAAAGATCTTGCACCAAATAATAATCAGAAATCTGAAAGATTGGTGCATCTTCATCCTTATTGATAGCAACAATAACTTTACTATCTTTCATCCCTGCTAAATGCTGAATAGCGCCTGATATACCGACAGCTATATATAGATCAGGTGCAACCACCTTCCCTGTTTGCCCCACTTGATAATCATTAGGCACATATCCAGCATCAACTGCTGCACGAGACGCCCCAATGGCAGCGCCCAATCGATCGGCTAAATCCTCAAGAAGTTTAAAATTTTCACCATTTTGAAGACCACGACCACCAGAAATCACAACTTTTGCAGAAGTCAATTCAGGGCGCACCGAAACTGTTAATTCTTGACTGACAAAACGTGATTGACTTTGAGCTTGTTTACCCTGCACAATTTCAATTTGTGGAGAGGCTGTTTCACTTTTCAACGCTTGATCAAAACAAGTTGCACGAATCGTCAGCACTTGTTTTACATCAGAGGATTGAATAGTCGTAATAGCATTGCCTGCATAAATAGGTCGTTTATAAGTTTTTTGCCCTAAAATTTCCATCACATCGGAAATTTGCTGAACATCAAGTAACGCTGCAATACGCGGCGCTATATTTTTACCAAAAGCTGTTGCAGGCGCTAAAATATATTCATATTCTTTGGCTATGGACAAAGTTAAATCAGCAATATCCTCAGCTAAAAGATGTTCATATGCTGCATGATCTGCTACAAGAATTTTATGAATCCCAGCAATTTTACCTGTCTGCGTTACAACAGATTGGACTTTAGAACCCGCAACAAGTACATGAATATCACCACCTATTTTTTGAGCAGCACTAATCGTTGCATAAGTCGCTGATTTCAAATTTTGATGATCGTGTTCAGCAAGAATAAGTATTGTCATTATATCACCTTCGCTTCATGAACAAGCTTCTGAACAAGCTCGCTAATATTGGCAACTTTTACACCTGATTGACGTTTAGCAGGCTCTTCGACCTTAAGTGTTGTAAAACGTGGTGCTGCATCAAGTCCCAAAGAATTTACAGGAATTACCTCAATTTCTTTTTTCTTTGCCTTCATAATATTAGGCAGACTTGCGTAACGTGGCTCATTCAACCTTAAATCGGTTGAAATAATAGCTGGCAATTTAAGCGCAATTGTTTCAAGACCGCCATCTACTTCGCGTGTCACAATGGCTTCATTGTTTTCAATCACTACTTTTGACGCAAAAGTACCTTGCGGCCAATTGGTTAAAGCTGCCAACATTTGCGCTGTTTGATTTGAATCATCATCAATGGCTTGTTTACCCAAAATCACAAGATTTGGATTTTCTTTTTCAATGATCTTTTTCAATATCTTAGCAATTGCCAAAGGCTGCATTTCTTGACCAGTTTCGCAATGAATACCACGATCTGCACCTAAAGCAAGGCCTGATCTGATTGTTTCTTGAACATTTTGTCCGCCAATTGAAACAATAACCACTTCGCTTGCAATGCCTTTTTCACGCAACCTTAACGCTTCTTCAACAGCAATTTCATCAAATGGATTCATTGACATTTTAACGTTGGATGTTTCGACACCTGTTTGATCCGCTTTCACACGAATACGTACGTTATAATCGATGACCCTTTTTACCGCGACGAGTACCTTCATACTGACTCCTTAATTTAGCCCTAATATCTTATAGTAAAATGACTTGAGATTCAGACAAGGAGACACGCTCGAAGTGTAGTTCTTCCTACATGAGAGCGGCAACGACGATGTATCAATCCAAGTCACTTTACTATACTAACGATGGGCGCCAGGCACCCACAATACATCTTTTTGTCCTTTATCGTTTTCATAACGACCTAAAACAAAAAGTAAATCCGATAATCTATTTAAATAGCGTAACACTTCTTGGTTGATTTCTTCAACTTTCATCAATGTCACCAAATCACGTTCAGCACGTCTTACGATTGTACGCGCTAAATGAAGATGTGTTGAGGCATCAGAACCCCCAGGCAAAATAAAAGATGTAAGCGGTGTCAAAAATCCATTATAACGATCTATATCATCTTCTAATTTTTGCACTTGAGAAGCAACAATCCGCAAAACATTTGATTCATTTTTTTTGAGTGGTACACATAAATCAGCGCCCAAATCAAAAAGATCATTTTGAATGCGAAAAAGTAATTTTTGAATAGCAGGTGAAGCATTTAAAGTTGCAAGACCAATCGCTGCATTGGCTTCATCAACAGCACCAATTGCTTCAATCCTTATATTATCTTTTGAAATACGACTAGCATCACCTAATCCCGTTTCACCTAAATCACCCGTTCTTGTATAAATTTTATTTAATTTAACCATTTTTTCAACCTATTTAATAAGAGCTGACAGAATAAAAAGTATTATTGTTATACCTTGCGAAAGAATTCTTAAACGCATGAGCATATTACCATATTTTTTATTAAGCTCCCCGCCGATATTCATAACGACGATACCAATTGCTAATATCAAGGCAGTGACAATGAGCCCAATAATGACCGCGTAGGGGAGAATTGCTTGCATTTTTTATCCTGTTTCATTAGATTATGTGCTAATGTAACCCCCTGAATAGCGTAAAATCAAGCAACTTGTTTTTTAAATCGGAGTTTTTTAAAAATGCCAAAATCAATTAACACACCTGTACATATTATCGGTGGTGGACTTGCAGGTTCTGAAGCAGCTTGGCAACTTTTAAAACGTGATATTCCCGTCATTATGCATGAAATGCGTCCGACAGAAAAAACTTTCGCGCATGTTACAAACAATTTAGCTGAACTCGTTTGTTCAAACTCATTCAGATCAGATGACCACGCAGAAAATGCTGTTGGGCTTTTACACCACGAATTACGCGCCCTTGATTCGCTCATCATGAAAGCAGCCGACGCACATCAAGTGCCTGCTGGTAGCGCACTTGCCGTTGATCGTGAAGGCTTCTCATCCTACGTTCAAGAAACATTAATGAAACATCCTTTATTCACCCTTGAGCGTCAAGAAATCGAAGATCTTGAATCCATTAATAGCGAGCATATTATTGTTGCCACTGGTCCCCTCACCTCCACCAAATTATCTGAATCAATTAAAAAACTAACGGGGCACGAGCATTTAGCTTTTTTCGACGCGATTGCCCCTATCGTTTTCAAAGAAAGCATTAACTTTGATATTGCTTGGTTTCAATCGCGTTACGACAAAACGGGTCCAGGTGGATCTGGTGCTGATTACATTAATTGTCCGATGAACCAACAACAATATGAAAATTTTGTTCAAGCGCTTATTAATGGCGACAAAACTGAATTTAAAGAATGGGAAAAAAACACACCTTATTTTGAAGGCTGTCTACCCATTGAAGTGATGGCTGAACGCGGTATTGAAACGCTACGGTTTGGACCCATGAAACCTGTTGGCTTAACCAATCCTAGATCAGAAGAGCGTCCTTATGCAGTTGTTCAATTACGTCAAGATAATTCCTTAGGCACTATTTATAATTTGGTCGGTTTTCAAACCAAACTAAAATATGGCGCTCAAAAAGAAATTATTCAAATGATTCCTGGTCTTGAAAATGCAGAATTTGCACGTCTGGGTGGCATTCATCGCAATAGCTTTATCAAAAGCCCTGTTTTGCTTGATGAAACATTGCGTCTTAAAAATAAGCCAAACCTGCGGTTTGCGGGTCAAATTACGGGCGTTGAAGGATATGTAGAAAGCACATCCATAGGACTTTTATCCGCACTTTTCATCGCAAATGAACGTAACGAAAAGCAATCTTTGCTACCGCCGCCAACAACAGCTTTAGGAGGATTACTCAATCACATTACAAAAGCAGCTAACAAAGACACATTCCAACCCATGAATATTAATTTTGGTTTGTTGCCAGAACTTGCGCAAAAAACAAAAAAAGTAAATCGTAAAAAAATGTACACAGAACGTGCGAAAGCTGATTTTGAGCTTTGGCAGAAAACAACCTCTGTTTGAGTTATAAAAAACCCCAATCTCTTAAATTGTTTTTTATATTTTATATTTTTTTTAGGTTCACAAATAGTTCCACAAGCGCTATTCTAGCCTTAGTAAATAAATTAAAATATGGGATTATGGAATGACCGTTATCAGCGACCGATTAAACAATTCTCATTCTATAGCCACCAAAACTATATCCAAGCTGAAAGAATTAAATATTAAACCACTCCCAGAAAATTATGTGGTGTGGTTTAGTTATTTTGCGGATACAAATCCAGACTTAACAAAAACTATTGACATATTATTTACGAACAACAAGCCTATTGACGAAGAAATAACAAGACAACTTTATAAAAAATTCTATACATTCGAAATTGAAGGTGAGCAATACCTTAAAACTGCACAAAAAACTGATTCTGCACTTCATGAAATTAAAAATTATTTAATTGATTACTCTCAACAAACAAATGAATACGATTCCCAATTAAAAGGTGTCTCTGAAAAAATTAACGCCGATTCATCACAAGAAAATATTCAAGAACTTCTTGAAATAATGATAAAATCGACCAAAATAATTCAACTACAAAACACGACGCTTCAAAACAAATTAGACACTTCTCAACAAGAAATAGATAGCCTTAAACATAATTTAGACAATTTAAAAGTAGAAGCGACCACAGATAATTTAACAGGTATTGCCAATCGAAAATTATTTGAAGCAACATTACTTAAAGATATGACAGCAAGCGTAGAAGATGGAAAACCTTTATCTCTTTTAATGATCGACATAGATCACTTCAAAAATTTCAATGACGCACATGGACATCTTGTAGGCGATCAAGTCATTCGACTTGTAGCACAAACAATTTCCAAACACACCCCACCAAATGGTCTACCTTCTCGTTACGGCGGCGAAGAATTTACAATTGTTTTACCTAACCTAACGTCACTTGAAGCTCAAAAATTAGCCAATGATATTCGTCTTTCCATGGCCTCTAAATTACTTCAAAATAAAAAAACAGGTGATAGTTTAGGCAAAATTACTGTTTCGATTGGCACAACAGCTTTTAGGTTTGGAGAATCTATGGTTGATTTTATCGATCGTGCTGATGAAGCCCTTTATGCCGCTAAAAATGCTGGACGTAACCGCGTTGTCTTAATGTAATTTGTAGTTATAATATTTATTTGCAAATCATTTTATATCAACATGTAAACTTACATGTGGCCTTTTTTCAAAACTATGTTCTGGTAAATATAGTAAAATGACATGAAAACGCTACGAGTAGAAGCTATCTATCCCTCCTTCCTACTCCCCAGCGTCCATATCATTACCCATAGGTATAAACACCTACCCCCTTCCTACGTCCCGCGACTTGTTCGCGGGATCCAGAAAGCGTTCAAAATGTCTCAATAAACAATTTTATACACACCACAAGGGACTTGCCGCAGGACGTAGGAAGTTTGTAGTGTTTTCAAATTATTCCACTATACCTCCAAATAACCAAATCACTTAATTTGCATGATATTCAATTTAATTTCTATCACAAAAACACAATCCTTAAAAAGAAATATTAACTAATTTTTAATTTTTTTTAACTAATATCATTATATACATCAATAATTATATGGGTATTTATAATGAGATTTATAAAAATAATATTTATTTTATTTTTAACAATATTACCCATACAAAACGTTTTTACGATTAAACCCTCTGTGTCTGAAAACGTTCAGAGTGCCGCAAAATCTCAATCTCAAACAAATCTGTTTCAAGCAGGTATGGATCAAGCCAAAATTTTTGTAAAATTCAAAGAAGGTAATGCGCAAGAAAAGGAACAAGCACAAATAGAAATGGTTGGGCTTCTTAACAACATGGTTGATACTTTTAATGATGCCTATTTAAATGAACGGGCAAAAAATACTGATCCTAATTTAGGAAATTATAACGAAAATACAGTAACATTAACAAATGATATTCAATTTTATAATATGTTACTTGACAGACAAGCCGAATTAAATCAAAATCCCACAAAAACATCACTTCAAGATTTAGAAAAATTTGCTTTTGCTCTTACTTTTTTGTCTCTTGAAAGGCCATCTGATGTTAAAACTATCTTTATCAATTATACAAGTGGTGCATTTCAAGATTACGCAATACATAATCTAAATGTAAGAAGTAATCCGACTCATTTTTTTAAAGATGACATAAGTGAATTTTTTAAGAATTACCAACCCCAAAATACAGATTTTGGACAAATAGAACTGTATGCTTATGAAAAAATGAAATCTGCAAACACTCAAAATAATACCAATCTTGAAATTGCACCCTTTTTTTCAAAAGATGGCGCAATCGGCATTGAAACAATGTCTTATGCAATAGCACATGAATTAATGCCCGTCGGCTTTTTCTTAAATCCATCCAAATTTCCGCATATAGGTATGTATGCTCAAGTGCCCATTGGTTTTATCAAACATGATTACAATCACATCGATTCATTAGCAGCATCAATGTCTGGAAATATTGTTTATCAAAATAACAATTTTAAAAATGTTTACGAAAGAATCACAAAAGAAGATGAAGTTACGAAACTAAAAGATCTTATCATGCTTTTTCTTTTAAGCCATGAACTCACTTTTAATAGAACTCAACCAGAAAATGCATATGGTTTTAAATCTTTTGTTAATAAAAGCAATATTTTCACGGATAGACCAAGACGCTATGAAGGAATTTTAGACATAATCCCTGAACGATATCATGGGCAGTATATTTTAGACCTTAAAGATATCCACTTTTTACTTAATAAAATACAGGGCATCCAATTGCCTAAAATCCCAGTAACCCAAGAAGATACTTGGCAAGATTTTCTAAAATTTGAACAATCCATCAAAAATACCCTCGCCGATCTTTTTAAAGACTTTAAAACCCGTCATCCAGAATATAGCAAAAAAACATGGGGATATTTAAAATACCAACCAGATGACATAACAAAACAAGAAATAATCTACAAATTAGAAAATGGTAATTTTTTTATTGAAGATGAAATAAACTATTTAATTAATTATACTTCTATCAATAAAAGGCAAGAAAATTTAATCGATTTTCTTTTTAATACTTATATTCCTTACCGTGGTAATATTCTTTCTACAATATTAAGCACCCAATCAGCGCATATTATCGGCAACATTTTTCAACTTTTTATAAATACAAATCAAGTGCCAAATCTCATAAATTTTATTATAGGCCCTAACGAAATTGACCAACCAATATTGAATTTGATTAAAAATAAAAACATGAATAATGATTATGGTCTTAGTGTTTTAGAGTATATTCTAAGACAATTTCATGATGCACAAACTGATATTTTCTTCAATCTGTTACCAAACATGTTATTTAATTCAATAAATGTACTGAATTATCGATTGGCACTTTGGATTCTTATGAATGCGCCTAAAGAAATTGCTAAGACATTAATAACTGAAAAAAAAGTCCAACAATCGTATAAAGCAGCAAAAGGTCTTTTAAACTATACTGATTCGGAAAAAGAGCTTCAAGAATTAAAAAATCTCATTCAAAAAATGGATGAAATATTAGCTCAGCCATAGAACTTGTTTATATTAACCAATCTACAAAACAATTTTATTTTGATGCTAAAAATTTGTCCATAATCTGAAATATCATTATATAGTCAAATGACTTGAAAACGCTACAAGTGAACGAGCACCACCCTACCTCCTACGTCCCGCGGCTTGTCCGCGGGATCCAGAAAGTAAATAAAGAAGATAATCATTGTTCAATTTATACAATGTTTACTTTAGAAAAAATAAGCTGGATCCCGCGAACAAGTCGCGGGAAGTAGGAAGGGGTAGTATTCATACCTTTGCTTCTACCTGACGACGAATTTGTCCATAATCTGAGATCTCACCATATAATTGTTTAACTTTATGCGCAGACAAAGGCATGTCGCGCGACGAGATTTCAGAGTATGAGGCAAAGTCTAGAAAACTAGAGAACCGGCGCGGAGTGTACTAAAGTACATGAGCACCGGAAGCGCATAGTTGACGACGAATTTGTCCATAATCTGGAATCTCAGTTATACGTCTAGATTCTCGACTTTTAGTGCATTAGTCTGGATGAACTCACGACGCGGTTCAACAACATCACCCATCAAGGTCGAAAATATTTCTTCTGCAGCATCAATATGTTCAATCTTTACTTGAAGCAATGTACGTGCATTAGGATCGAGTGTCGTTTCCCACAATTGATCCGCGTTCATTTCACCAAGCCCTTTATAACGCTGAATATTCAAGCCCTTGCGACCAAATTCAGTTACACGCGCCGCCATATCTGATGGACCTGAGATTTGGAAAGGTTCGTCTTTAATCGAAAGCGTTGATGGCTCTAAGAAATAATGACGAATATCATTAAGCTGATGATCGATTTTACGCGCGTCACTTGTTTTAATGAGTGACATTTCAAATGTACTGACTTGCTTGATCCCACGTAAAATACGCGAAAATTCAATATCGCCATTGGACAATATTTCAGCTTTCCAGCCTTTTTCAAGATCTGAAGCCAATTTATCAAGGCGTTGCACGATCAATTGAATGGTGTCTGGTAATGATTCTGGGGTTTGCTGCTCTGCATGGAAAAGCCCAGCTATCGCTGCTTGCTCAACCAATGTCACGTTACCGACTTGTAATCCCATGCGATCAATAAGTTTAGAGGCAAAACATGATTTAAGAATCAAATGGCGCAATTCTGTACTACCGACTTGCTCGGTTTCCGTTGCAAAAGTAATATGACTTAACCCAACATCAACCAAATATTCTTCTAAAGCGGCTTCATCTTTCAGATAAACTTTGGATTTGCCTTTTTCAACCAAATATAAAGGTGGTTGCGCAATATATAAATAACCACGCTCAATAATCGGCAACATTTGTCTGAAAAAGAAAGTTAAAAGCAAGGTACGGATATGACTACCGTCGACGTCAGCATCGGCCATAATAACGATTTTATGATAGCGTAATTTCTCGACATTAAAATCATCAGGTCCAATGCTTGTGCCCAAAGCAGCAATCAATGTGCCAATTTCAGCCGAGCCCAACATTTTATCAAAACGTGCACGCTCAACGTTTAAAATTTTACCACGTAAAGGCAAAATAGCTTGGAATTGACGATCACGTCCTTGTTTTGCAGTACCACCGGCACTGGCCCCTTCGACAAGATAGACTTCAGATTTTGAGGCATCACGTTCTTGACAATCCGAAAGCTTCCCTGGCAAGGTTGAAAGCTCTAGCACACCTTTACGACGTGTGAGTTCACGCGCACGTTTGGCAGCTTCTCGCGCTGCTGCCGCTTCAACAACTTTCGCGATTACTTTTTTAGCTTCGGCTGGATTTTCTTCAAACCATTCGGTTAATTTTTCATTCACAAGCCCTTCAACAACAGGACGCACTTCAGATGAAACAAGTTTATCTTTTGTTTGTGATGAAAATTTAGGATCAGGTACTTTAACCGATAAAACGCACACAAGACCTTCACGCGCATCATCACCCGTTAAGGTTACTTTTTCTTTTTTCGCAATACCGCTTTCGGTTGCATAATTATTAATGGTACGTGTCAACGCGCCCCTGAACCCAGCTAAGTGCGTTCCACCATCACGTTGTGGAATATTATTGGTAAAGCACAACATGGATTCATGATAGGAATCCGTCCATTGCAAAGCTACCTGCAATTGCATTCCATCTTTACCACCTTCAACAACGATAGCCGGTTTATGAATTGCATTTTTATTACGCCCTAAATAAGCCACGAATTCACGCAATCCGCCCTCATAGAATAATTCCACAATACGTGGTGTTTTTTCACGGTGATCAGCTAATACAATTGTTAAACCTGAATTCAAGAAAGCGAGTTCGCGCAAGCGATGCTCAAGCGTTTCAAAATTAAATTCAAGCATTGTAAATGTTTCAGCGCTTGGCTTAAACGTAATGGATGTGCCTGTACGTGTACCCGATTTCGCGACTTCAATAAGGGGTGACACAGCCACACCATGTTGAAAACGCATAAAATGTTCAGTACCCTTACGCCAAATACGTAAATCTAAATATTCGGATAACGCATTAACAACCGATACACCCACACCATGGAGACCTCCAGAAACCTTATAGGAATTCTGATCGAATTTACCACCCGCATGCAATTGCGTCATAATAACTTCGGCGGCAGATATACCTTCTTCATGATGGATATCAGTTGGTATGCCACGACCATTATCAATAACAGTCACAGAACCATCAAAATTGATATTGACTTCAATGCGATTACAAATACCGGCTAAAGCCTCATCAACAGCATTATCAACGACTTCATAGACCATATGGTGTAACCCACTGCCATCATCTGTATCGCCAATATACATCCCTGGTCTTTTACGGACAGCATCAAGGCCTCTTAAAACCTTAATCGAATGCGCGCCATATTCTTCTTCGTTTTCCAGAGGAGGATTAATCTGTTGAGTCATTGCGCTTGTCATACCTTTTCTTCTTCCAAAATTTTGCCATCATGCATATTAAAATACTGTGCTTTTTGACTAAAAGCATCAAAAAATTGTTTTTCAGTGCCCGTCATCCACGCCTGAAGATTTAATGCGAGTATTTCTTGACATAAAACTTCACGTCTTAAAGGATCTAGATGTGCCACCACTTCATCGAGTAACACAATAGGTGCCTTTCCTTTATACACTAATAACCGACAATGTGCGAGCACGAATGCGATAAGAAGCCCTTTTAACTCGCCTGTTGACGAAAAAGAGGCAGGTCTTTGGTTTCGCGCTTCAGCAACCTTCAAATCAACGCGATGAGGCCCTATTCGACTACCGCCAACCTCTTTATCAACAGGTCGGAGTGTTTTTAGCTGTGCTTTATAAAATGCGATTGCCTGATCACGGCCATATTGCGCATAAAAATCTTCAAACTTTCCTGTCAAATGACAAATCGGTGCCGGAAAGAGTGTGTCCTTCTTTATATAAGGCACAAGCACGTGAAGATAGTTTTGACGTGCTTCATGAATTGACACCCCTAAAATCACAATATCGTTTTCCAATTGCGCCAACCATTGCTGGTCAGGTGCGTCATTTTGTAATAGTTGGATACGTTCTTTTAATTTTTTTTCATAAGAGCTTAATCGATCAGCATGCTCCGCATCCAAGCCATACACACAACGATCTAAAAACTTGCGTCGATCCCCCAAACTTTCCGTAAGCAGTCGATCCATAGACGGCGTAATCCAAATCACATTAATAAGATCCGTCAGTTTTTTCTGACTGACACTTTTAGAGCCATCGATCTTAATAATACGTCTATCTTTTTCAGACTCAGGATCCAAACCCATCCCAATTTCATTCACATAACCCTGTTTATTCAAACGTAAATGCGCCGCCCAGGGAAAAACCTGATCACCCGTTTGACGACTCAACACTTTATAAACTTCACCATGCATGCCCTTACCTGGACTAAAGAACGATAATGCTTCTAAAATATTCGTCTTCCCTGCCCCATTTAAACCTGTAAAAACAATGGGTTTAGGGGATAATTTTAAGGTTAAAGATTCAATATTTCGAAACTGACTAAGACGTAATTCTTCTATATAAGGTAGATTTGATTGCATTGATCAACTTACTGGTAAAAATGTAACTTTGATGACTATAGAGGATGGTAGACAGGAGTTCAAGAGCATAACATAAGAACCTTTTATTATTGACGATACATTAAATATATATTACACATGAAGATATGGCTAAAGAACTTAAGTATAAGTTATAATCCATTATAATTTTAATTTCAAACTTATGAGGTAGTTTCATGAAAAAATATAGTTTTAGAACTTTGTTAATACTTATGAGTATCATTTCTTTTGCTCATGCAGAAAGCAATGATCAACAAAAAATTCAAGATACTTCAGCAGCCGCTAAATACTTTGAGGATAAACTAAATTTTACTGCCGGCCCTGGGAGTGTGAAAAAAGTTTCTGAAAAGCAATTAGACGGCATCATTATCGATTTGAGAAAAAAAGAGCATTTTGATAAAGGACACATTCCTGGTGCCATAAATATACCGTTTGATAAGTACGATGGTTTTGAAGGTACACAAACTGAATTCCCTGAATTATCAAAAAATAAAATCAACTATTTATACTGTTATGAGTTACTTTGCAATTTGTCTCAAAAAGCAGCTAAAAAATTTGCTTCCTTGGGTTATCCTGTAAAAGAAGTTGAAGGCGGGTTCAAAGGATGGGAAGAGCATAATTATCCAATAGAAAAATAGTTTAGATAAGGGACTGTTGGCGTTTGGCGTTAATAAGCTAAACAACCAACTAACAAGTTCGTCATTGCCAAAATAGCCGAGCATTTGCGCAAGGCTATTTGTGACAATCTCTGCTTTTTCTAGTATATAGTCATTCATTTGACTTTTCAGAGCATGAACGAATTTTAAATATCTCATCTCCTACTTCCCGCGACTTGATCGCAGGATCCATAAAACTTATTGAAAAGTAGCGATATATATTTATCATCTTAATTTTTTAGCATGGACCCCGCGATCAAGTCGCGGGGCGTAGCAAGGGGCTAGATAGTTACTAATTCGCTTCAAATGCAATATCGTGCCTACTATGAGTTATAACGTTACATGAGCTAGAGTTTTCTCCTATAGAATAGACTATTTTATATTTTGGTTGTGAATTAGTAGATCTATGGGTCAAAGTAACACGAACTTCTTTTCCTTTATTATCTATTTCAAAAACTTCTATTGCTGGCTTAACGGCCATTTTGCATTTACCTACATTTAAAAGAATAGGTGCTTTTACAAGCTCACTTAAGTTATTGACAATACCATCTTTAATAGAAATAACTTCTACCCCATATGGATGAGTAGTGGGTGTGACATTTCTATTTACTGTTACAAAACTCGGAAGTTGATTAGGTAGCTCTACACTTAACGCTTGTTTGGAATTATTTTTTACAAATATACTTATGTGAGCATGTGAATTATTTGTATTTGCACACATTAATACTAAAGATAGAAACAAGAATGTTTTCATTTTTAACTCCTCATTTAATGAAACGACACCTAATTATTAGGTTAATTTAAATAAGTAAAAAAATTATTAAAATTATTTTTTTTTACGTTACAAAAATAAAAAACTTGTTGTTATACCCAAATGATTTGGAAATGCCAATTTTTAGGCATGAAATTTGAGGTGATTTTTGATGCCAAAAATAACGACAGATAATTGTTTTACCTTAGAAATTTTTGGTTCAAAAAGCGACCAAAGCACATAGACTAAAAATGGTAGTTTCAGATTATGCAGACATTTTATTACGTATTCATATAGACTTTTCTTATCATATTTGTTAATAACATATTAAATTATCATAATAATTTTAGGAAAAGCATAATGAACAAACTTATATTAATTTTCTTTATCGTTTTTAATATATTCACATTTGAAGTAAATGCACGCCCATCACCAGAAGTAATTAATGAACTTACATATACATTTTTAAGAAATGCCCCACCCAAAATTAAAAAAATACTCACACAAAAAATATTAGCCGGCACAATTACAAAAACGTCTTACAAAGAAAGAAAATATATAAGAAATAATTTTCATTCATTTTGTAATTCTATCACATGGATCACAGAATTGGATTTAAATAATTGTGGCATTAAATCATTACCACTAAATTTTGGTAAACTTATTTGTTTAAAAGAATTAGACATTAGCAAGAACCACCTTCACACATTGCCAGATAGCTTCAAAATGTTAAATGCGTTATCAACACTTTTCCTTGATGATAATCACTTTAAACTTTTTCCTAGCAGCATATTGTCTTTAACTAACTTAGAAAATCTATATTTAAATGAAAATAAAATCAAAACAATTCCAGAAGAAATAAAAAACTTAATAAAATTAAAATATTTTTCTATAAGAAAAAATAAAATAGAAGAATTACCTGATGCGTTTTCATTTCTAAAAAACTTAACGGGGCTTAACCTTAACTACAACCCACTCCAAAAATTGCCTAAAAACATACAAGAATTAACTGCATTAAAAGATCTACATCTTAGCTATAATCAAATCACAAAACTGCCCGAAAATATTGCCTATTTAACAAATTTAGAAATTCTCAACATTAATGATAACAAACTTACAGACTTGCCTTTAAATATTGGCGCATTAAAAAAGCTTCGATGCCTCAATCTCTGCAAAAATAACATTGAAATTTTACCTGACAGCATTTTTCTATTACCAGAATTAACAACTCTTGATCTTGATAGTAATAAGATTAAATACATCCCTGAAAATATAAGAAATCTAACCAAAATAGAATATATTTGTCTTAAGGACAATATAGATATAAAGTTCGCACCAACTTCTATAAAAGAATTATCATCTATTGTTTTACTTAGACTAATAGGTACGAGCATCCCAGAAATAACAAATGATGGCACATTGGGACGGCAAGCTTTACGAGAATTTTTTGGAAGAAAAGTCCATTTTGATTTTAAAGATTGCTATAACTCTATCGAAATGCAATCTGACGAAGAAATTGAATTCGAAGAAGATGATTTATCAAATACAGAATTATCCTATGACACTGGCTTACATGATGAACACATGATGGAAGATGATGAGCATATTTACGAATATGACGAAGAAGCACCTTCTGAAGAAGATTTTTCGAATTCACCAGCACCATATATTACAAATCTAAATGACACACATACTGGGATGTACGATGATGAGGATATCTCTGATTTTGAATTAAATGGATATCAAGAATCAGAATCGTCTGAAGAGGAATATTAATGTTCAAAAATAAATTCTTGTTAACATCTCTTCAATATGTTAGGAACATCAAAACGTTAGTTCGCAGTTAATTTCTAACACAATGTTAAGGATGATAAATTGAAAAACAATCTCTTCAAAAGTGCAAAGCTAACCAAATTTTTTTTATCAATCATTGTGATATCAAACCTATTTACATTTCAAACCAATGCAACATTAAATGAAGCTCAAAAAACAGAAATCACAAAAGAATTTACAAAATATGCATCTATTACGATCAGCGCTGATCTTGAAGCAAAAATAGTATCTGGACAAATAACCAATTTAACACCAGATCAAAAAGAATATATGAAAGATCACCTTTCAGCTTTATGTAATTCATTGACCTGGATTAAAGAACTAGATTTACAAAATTGTATGATTGAATCATTACCAGATGAAATATCTAAACTCAAAGAATTAAGAGTACTTAATTTATCGAATAATAAAATTTCAACTTTACCTGAAAATATCGTTACATTAAATAAACTCAATTATCTTAATCTTTCAAATAATCAATTCACAACTTTACCTATGAATCTTCATACATTGCCACAGATTAAATTTATTGATCTTGCAAATAATAAACTAGAATCTTTTCCTGATGAAAACAGTAAAAAAACCGAAATTACAAAAGATTATTTAAAATATGCATCTATTACGATCAGAACTGGTCTTGAAGCAAAAATAATATCTGGTGAATTAATCAATTTAACACAAAATGAAAAAGAATACATAAAAGATCACTTCCCTGCATTATGCAATTCCTTAAATTGGATTGAGAAATTAGAATTATACAATTGTAACATTGAATCATTACCCCCTGAAATTTGTAATCTTACAAATTTAACAATACTTGATTTGTCAAATAACAAATTACAAAATTTACCTATTAGCTTTTATGAATTAGGCGGATTACAATATCTTTATCTCTCTTCCAATAATATTGATACGTTACCTGAAGAAATTGAAGGGTTGAAAAGCCTAATTAATCTTAATCTAAGCAATAATAAAATCTCTGTTTTTCCTAATAATATTACGACATTACCTAAACTTGAATATCTTTGTGTTGAAAACAATCAACTTACAACTTTACCCGAAGAAATAGGAAATTTAAATACACTTATACAAATTGATTTAAGCAATAACAAAATTAAAGAAATACCAAATAGTGTTGTTAATTTACAAAATTTAAAAGGATTATACATTGAGTACAACAATATCAAAATATTACCTGAAAATTTTAACAACCTAATAAAAATAGAAGTTATAAATTTATATCACAATGAAATCAAATCGCTGCCCTATAATTTTGAACTATTACCCCAATTACAAGATCTTAATCTTGGCCATAACAAACTAGAATCATTACCTGAAAACATAGGAAAATTATTATCATTAAAAAATCTTACACTCGAAGACAATAATAAATTGAGAATGATACCTAGATCATTGCTTAAATTAAAAAATTCTCTTGAATCGCTTAATTTACTCTACACAAACATTCCCTTTAAATCCAAAAACGGCATGCTCGGACGAGAAGAATTACAACGACTTATGACAAACCGTGTTGTTTTTTCACTAGAAAAACCCAGACATCGCTTAAAATAAATCTAATAGGATCATTTCAACAAATGCCCATTACATCATCCCTGCCGCCCTCATGTAAGAAAAGTTACACTTCAAGCATTCATGTCAGCGACAATAGCGGATTAACGCAGCTTATTCAGTGGAATCTTGATATACTGCACGCCATTAGCTTCGGATTTGCCGAAATTGCCTGCACGTAAATTCACTTGAATCGAGGGTAATAACAAACGCGGCACTGCTTTACCTTTGTCCTTAGCAGTGCGAGCGGCCACATACTCGGCCTCAGTGACACCTTCATGCACCATACTATTTTTAGCTTTCTGATCGGCCACCGTGGAGACATAACCCACCGGTTCGCCCTGCGGCGGATAATCATGACAGGTATAGATTTTGGTGGTTTCTGGCAATGAAAGTATCTTTTGAATGGATTGATAGAGCGTGCTCGCATTGCCACCCGGAAAGTCGGTGCGGGCGGTACCGACATAAGGCATGAAAATCGTATCACCAACAAACGCAGCGCCTCCCATCAAATAAGTAACGCAGGCAGGCGTATGTCCAGGTGTATGCATCACCTTCACTTCAAGGCTACCGATGGAAAAAACCTCTCCGTCTTTGAACAAACAATCGAACTGCGAACCATCCAATGGCGTATCATGCGCAGTATTAAACAATGGTACCCAGAATTTCAACACGTCTTTAATATGCTCGCCAATACCAATTTTACCGCCGAGCTTTTCTTTCAAATAATGCGATCCTGTTAAATGATCCGCATGGGCATGGGTCTCCAAAATCCACTCTACACTCAGGTCTTGCTCTTTCACATAGGTAATCACCTTGTCGGACGAGACAGTCGATGTTTTACCAGCATGCATATCATAATCCAACACGGGGTCGATAATCGCACATTTCCTAGTTTCTGGGTCACTCACCACATAGGTAAAGGTTGCAGTATCGATATCAAAAAAATGGTGTATATGCACAAAAACCTCCTTCAATTTACGTTAAATAATGCGTACATCTCTTCTGTCAACACAGCAAGGCCAATCAGAAGCGTAAACACACCAAATAATTTTTTGAGTTTCTGGCCTTCGAACCGCTTACTCAGCGTAGTGCCAAGCCACATACCCAAAAGCGTCAAGCTAAGAAATGTAATAATCAACTGCCAATCGAGTGGAATACCTACGGCAATATCACCATTAAATCCCACCAAAGAATTGATGGCAATAATGGCCAGTGATGTGCCAATCGCTTCTTTCATAGACAAGCCAAAAAGTGCAATCAAGGTGGGGATGATGAGGAAACCACCACCCGCACCTACCATGCCTGTGAGCAAACCAACGCCTGCACTGCCAAAGATAAGCTTAACCGCACGACCAAACGTCAGCGTATGGGAGCGATTAGGCACAACCTTAGCGGGGCGCAGCATAAAACCAGCCGCCAGAATCATCAGCACTGCAAATAGTAGCATAATAAAAATGTCTTTAGGAACACCTAGCAACAGATCGGGAATGGCAGGGACAATAAAGGTACGTGTGGTCAGCACCATTAGCATTGCGGGAACAGCAAACAATAGCACTGCTTTCATATTCACTAAATCATTACGCCAGTAACGTATGGCACCGGTAAATGCCGCACTACCCACCACCAGCAATGAATAGCCCGTGGCTACAATAGGCTTCACCCCCAACAAATACACTAATATCGGCACGGTAAGTATAGAGCCACCCGCACCAATAAGACCCAGGATGAATCCCATCAAAATCGCCAACATATAACCGAGAATTTCCATGATTATTTCACGTTACAACTTGTTGTGCTGGCTACATTCTTATTCCAAGGCATTTTTGCCATCACCATCGCAAGACCACAAAACCCTGTAAACCCTGCAAACGTTAAACCAACACCAATAAGACCTGTAAGTAAAAACCATGCAGGAGAAAAAATAGCACCCAATACGCTGCTCGCTATCAGCATCAACCCAATAGCAAGTTGCACCTGCCGATCGAGTGGTAAAAAAAATTTTCCTGATGCGACGATAGAATGACCCGCATCACCCCATGCAGAGATACCACCTTCAAGATTGTACACCTCAAGATTTGGATCTTCAGCCAGAAGTTTTTCACACGCACTAGCACCTCGTTTCCCCGAACGACAGTGGATCACAAGTTTCTTACCCTCACAGCAAGGAACGGATGATTTTGTCACCGTACCAAGCGGTACCAACGTTGCGCCTTGAATTTTCTCGGCGTCGTGCTCGGCGGGCTCACGTACATCCACTACCACAGCTTCACCAGAATCCATCCAGCGCTTGAGGGTAGCAGCATCAACATTTTTTATGGGCATATCATTTCTCCCGTATTATTTTAGAACAAACTAATACATTAGCTAAATTTTTTATGTTACTTGCAGTAAATCAGATACAAAGTGGACAAAATGGCTTCCACCTCAGGATTGTTGATGTGGTAATAAACCATTTGCCCTTGTTTATCGGCTTCTACCATCTTCAAATCACGCATTTTTGCTAAGTGCTGAGAAAGAGCAGAGCTTGACAACCCAACTAAATCAGCAAGCTGCCCCACTGATTTCTTACCCTTGACCAAATGACAAAGAATCATTAATCTTTTAGAATTTGCCAACAACTTCAGCATGCTCTCGGCCTTAGCAGCATTACGTTGCATCACTTCAAGACTGGATTGCATAGATTTCTCTTCCATATTAATAGTATATTAGAATCTGCTAAAAGAAACAATGAGCATCTTCATGAACAAATAAATCTGTCCTTCCAATGTCTATCGACTATATCTTTAAAGATGGCCCTTTTAAAAGCCTCTTGAACTACATCATCTTATGGAGTGGCGCACCTTCTTTTTTAACGCACGTACCACGCTCATGATGCTGCGGGTTCATTATAATTACCCCTCCTCTTTTGAGACATTCTTGATAATTCAATTTTTTCTCAGGCACACCTTTTTTAAGCCCCTCATAGGTCGGTAAATTGTTCGATTTTGTGGGTTGTGGTGGTGCTGCATAAGCATTAACTGAAACTAAAACTAATAAAGAAAGAAATAATGTTTTCATTTTTTCCTCACTCAATAATAATTATTTATAATTTCAGTTTAAATAAAATATATTAAAAAAACGTTAAATTAACCCGATTGCATTCGGATTGAGCTTCCCGATAGTTGAAAAATCTCTAATAATATCCTCAATCTATTTTTATCTTCAGTGGAATGCGTCAAGGCCAAAAAAAAGTTTTTAACATCTTGGTTTGCGCGCGCTAGTAAATCATAATCTTCTGGAAATCTTGCAAGTTTGAATTCTTTGTGACCGCTTTGAGCGCGCCCTAATACATCGCCACTGCCGCGCAATTTTAAATCTTGTTCTGAAATTTCAAACCCATCATTGGTTTCGCGCATGATTTCAAGACGTCGTCTTGCAATGGGACTTAATCGCTCTGCATATAATAACAAGCAATATGATTGTAAATCGGAACGTCCCACACGACCACGTAATTGGTGCAGTTGTGACAGACCAAAACGTTCCGCATGTTCAATAATAATTGTTGTGGCACGCGGCACATTAATGCCCACTTCAACAACGGTCGTTGATACTAAAATCGAGATGCTACCTTCTTGAAATTGTTGCAAAACAACTTCTTTTGATTGGCTGTCTTTTTGACCATGAATAATACCAACTTTATCGCCAAAGATTTTGTGTAGATCCTTGAATCTTTCTTCAGCCGCTGCTAAATCAAGTGCTTCTGATTCATTGATAAGGGGACATATCCAATAGATTTGTTCTTTTTTTTCAAGGCGTCTGTGGAGCGCATCGATAATATCGCTCATCCGTTCAAGGGGGATGACTTTTGTGTCGATATGTTTCCTGCCCTCGGGCTTCGTTTTAATAGATGAAATATCAAGATCACCATAAAACGCCATTTGAAGCGTCCGTGGGATAGGGGTTGCCGTCATCAGCAACAAATGGGGCGAAATGCCTTTTTGAAGCAATCTTGCGCGTTGTTCAACGCCATACCGATGTTGCTCATCAATAATGGCATAACCCAGATTTTTGAAAATGACGGGATCTTCGAAAATAGCATGCGTGCCGATTAAGATATTAATTTCACCAGCTTCTAAAGCTTCCAGCAATTTTTGACGTTTTTTACCTTTTTCTTGACCCGTAAGAATAGCAGCTTTTAAGCCAAGTTGATTTGCCCATTGTTCGAAATGCCCAAAATGCTGACGCGCTAAAATTTCAGTGGGCGCCATAATAGCCGTTTGAAATCCTGCTTGTATAATAGGCAGCATAGATAAAAAAGCGATAATGGTTTTGCCACTGCCCACATCGCCTTGTAAAAGTCGACGCATAGGAATGCCAGAGAGAAAATCACGTTCAATGTCCTGTAACGACGTTACTTGATCAGGTGTTAATGTGAACGGCAAAGTCGGAAAAAATTCTTCGTATAATGTGCCTTTAGGTTGAATAATATCAGTTTTATGGGTTTTTAATTTTTGACGACTCGCCTGAAGAGTTAATTGATTGCTGTATAATTCATCATAAGCGAGCAATCGCCGCGCGTCTTGGATATGATTTAAATCTTCTTTTGTTTGACATAAATGGATACGTGACAGGCTTTTGTCCCAATGTCCTAAATAATCAACAGGTAATTTTGCAAGTGCATTTTTAATCAAACGTTGAATATATTTTTGGGTAATGCCTTGAGACAAAGGATAGATAGATTCAATAGCAGGAATTTGATTTCGTTGATCCATATTGACGCAATAATCTGGGTGAATCATTTGCTTTTTATGTTGATAATTTTCAATTTTACCACTGATGATTTTTGTAGCACCAATTGGATAAAGATTCTGAAGAATTTGTTCTTTTAAATGAAAATAGGAAAGATTTAAGAAACCCGAATCATCGCTTACAACAATCTGATAGGGACTACCTTTACGTTTATTCGGAAAATGTTGCTCAACCTTTACCTTAAGCGTCACCATTTGATCATGTTGAGCATCTTTGATTTGGGCAATTTGGTTGCGTTGTATATAGTTGGAAGGCATATGTAAAAGCAGATCAATGACGCGATTGCCGCCCAACAATCTGCTTAACAATACACCAAATTTTTCCCCAATCATCGGCATCGTTTCAAGATGCTGAAAGATAAAATGTTCAGTTTCTTGGGTTATAGATAAGCCTTGATCAGGGTTT
>JAUYSY010000102.1 GCA_030696155.1 Alphaproteobacteria bacterium
CGCATGTATTAAGTAATTTTTTTGATTATCCTGTTAATCAAATAAAGAAATTTAATCTTATTAAAACAGCTGTTGAATTAGGTCAAATAAAAATAAATGAACTTATTCAGGATAGGGCGCCAATAGCCTTAGTAACAGAAATAAAATCAATATATATCAAAGCAATTAATAAGTTTGCGAAAATGCTTAAAGATGGATTTGCAGGGAATGATCCGAATCTAGAAGAGGCTGCACACTTATTTTTAAAAGTTATTAAAAGTGATGATGCTGAACAAAAAGATAAAGCAAGCGCAATGTATTATTATGGTCATTTGATAAAAGAAGGATTTATGGGTCAAAGGCCAAATAAGAATATGGGTAATGATTTTATTTTAAAGGCTGCAAAAAGTGGTTGTGCTGCTGCGATGAATCATTATGGCGGTTTTCTTATGGGGTGGATAGATAATGATGTAGAAAAAAATGCTGCAGCCGCTTATAGATGGTTTTTAAAAGCAGCTAAAGCTGGTGATCATGCTTCAATGTCTAATGTTGGAGAAATATTATGGTTTGGTGTTAATGGTGTAAAGCAAAATCGTAAGGAAGCTAAAAAATGGTTGTATAAAGCAGCAAATGCTGGATATCTTGATGCAATGATACTTTTGTCTAGAGATTTGTTTCACGAGGCTTTTGAAGAAGGCGTTTCTGTTGAAGAGAAAGAAAAATTATTAAAAGAAGCAGCCCCCTTGTTATGTTTGGCTAACGGTTCTAATTATTTTGATTGTCTTATTAGATCTGATTTGTTGTTGACAGATGAAGTCATTGTTAAATCCCAAGTTCGTCTTGATTCAGAAGAAAAAATTGCTACTGGCTTATTGTTGAGGGATGAAAACACTGAAAATGATGTGTTGCAAAACAAAGATGAAACAGAAAGTTCTAATAAACCTGAATGTAAATTGGCGTCAGAAGTTGATCTTGAAGGTGATCGTTTATTAGAAAATAAAACAATTGATCACGATCTTTCTCAAAGAAAACTAAAAAAAATATTCAGAAGTAAATTTGAGTTACAACCAAAAGATAAAGTTACTGCACTTGTGAATCTTGCTCAATTATATTTCCATGGATATGTTGATGGCGAAAAAAATATAAAAAAAGCCTTTGAATTGCTTTTACCAATTGCAAAAAACAATTATCCAGAAGCAATGAATTATATTGGTAGATTGTTTTTGCAAGAGACTGAAGAACAAAAGCCAAATTATAAAAAAGCATTTAAGTGGTTTAGAGGTGCTGCTGAAAATGGACATGTTGATTCTATGGTGAGGCTTGGGTCATTAATTCTTTTGTCTTTTGATTTTTCCAAAAATGATCAAAGTTTATCCGACGCACTTTTTTGGTTTCAAAAAGCTGATTCTTTGGGGAGTAATGATGCAGCTGCGTACCTTGAAATATGTGAAAATTTATTAAAAGAAAACGCTGAATTAGATGTTACGGATGAAGAAATATCGCGTTTCATTGAAGTAAACGATGTTTCAAATCCTAATAAAAGCCTTCATTCACTTGTTATGCCGAGTAAGATAGAAGATGACATAATTAATGAAGATAAGGATGATCATGTCGAGATACCTCAATCTGATGATTCTTTAATTAATGTTGTTTTTTCAAATGATTCCATTAATGAATGTAAAGTAACGGAACCTTTGGATGATGTGCGAATAAATGTTCAAAGTGTTAATAATAATCCGAAATTTCAAAGGGAACAATTGCGTAGAATTGGTTTGTTGAAAAAAAATCAAGAAGTTAATTATAGTCATAAAATTTTAAAACTTTCTGCGAAGAACCAATTAATTGTTAATATGCTTTTGGATAGAACTATAAAATTCAAAAATGTTGACTATACACAGTTGGTTAATTTGTTTAAAGATCCTTTTTTTGAAAATCAAGTATCTGTTATTAAATCAAAATCTGGTTGTGTGATTACAGCTAAAAATTATAAAACGCTTGATTATGTTGCGGCAAGTACGCATAAAAAACATAATAAAACCTATGATGGATTGAATCCTTTCTTTGCAAGAGATCTTCTTAAAATTCTTGCGCTTTTTGGTCATACAGAAGGTTAAATTTATTAAATAAAATGAATGAGGGGTGTTTTTTATTGAATGACCCTTATTTAATTTTTTTTAATGCATTATGTTTATGTTGTTTTTTTATTGAAAGTATATTTCTATTATAATAGAATTTATTTCTATTGTAATAGAATTAATTTATTGGTAATAAAATTTAAAAAGGAAAAAATATGTTTGTTAAAAGATTATCATTGTTTTTGTGTGTTCTTAGTTTCTTTTCATTTAATCAGTCTGAGGCTGTTTTAGATGAAAAATATTTTAAACAAAAAAAATATGCTTTTTCAGAACCTGTTTTGGATGAAAAAAAAGCATTTTCTGCAATTGCTATGAAAGGCGTTTCTATTACAAATGATGAAGCACAAGAAGTGTTTTTAGCTATGTGGGAAGAAGCACTTGAGGGAAATGAAAAAGTTCAAGAAATATTATTTTGCTTATTTTCGCGTTCTGTCTTTTTTGATGTTGCTAAAGATAGAGTGCGATTGCTAGCAGCAGATAAAACCAAATATTCTTTAGACATTTTAATTGATATAGGTGTTGCTCAAGAAAAATCATGGGCTTTTTATCAAAAAGCGTTAACAGAGAAAAATAAAGAAAAAAAATTTACTCTTTTAAATCAGGCGATGAATAATCCAAATATGGAGTCAGATCTTTTGAAAAAAATAAATCAAGAACGCGATTCTTTGATAAGTGAATTTGTACTTCCTATTCCTAATGGTAAAAATAAATATGAAATAATAAAATTTGTAACACATTATAAAAAATATAAAGATATGGTATCATTATACCATTTTTATGAAAATAATAAAAAATCAAATAAAATTTTAGCTGAAGAATGTTTTAAAGCGGCAAATGAATTAGGATGTTTTTCTGCTTGTATTGATCAATCAAATCAATCTTTTTTTAAAAACGAATTCGAAAATATGTATAAATGGTCTTTGAAACCGGCAAAATTGGGTGATCCCCATTCAATGCATAATGTTGGTTGTTTTTTAGCATCTAACAATCAAGTTGAAGAAGGATTGATGTGGTTTTTAAAAGCTTCAGAAGCAGGGTTTGTTAATTCTATGTATTTGGCAGCAGATGTATTAAGTCAATTTTTTGATGGTCCTATTAGTCAAATAAAAACATTTAATCTCATGAAAACAGCAGCGCAATTAGGTCATATGAAGGCAATTGGAAAATATGTGCAAATGCTTAAAGATGGTTTTGCAGGGCATGAGCCTAATCTTGAAGAAGCTGCAGATTTATTTCTAAAAGTTATTAAAAGTGATGATGCAGAACAAAACGATAAAGCTGAAGCAATGTATTATTATGGTCTTTTGCTAAAAGAGGGATTGAGCGGGCAAAAGTCGAATAAGAAGGTTGGTAATGAGTGGATTTTAAAGGCTGCAAAAGGGGGTTGTGCTGCTGCAATGAATCATTATGGCGGTTTTCTTATGGGGTGGGTCGACGATAATGTAGAAAAAAATGTGGAAGCTGCCTATAGATGGTTTTTAAAAGCAGCTAATGCAGGCGATCATATTTCAATGTGTGTTGTGGGTGAAATATTATGGTTTGGAGATAAGGGTGTAAAGCAAAATCGTAAAGCTGCTAAAGAATGGTTGCGTCAAGCATCAAGTGCTGGATATCTTGATGCAGCAATATTCTTGTCGCGGGATTTAATGATTGAAACCTTTGAGGAAGATGTTTCTGTTGAGGATAAAGAAAAACTATTTAAAGAAATAGCTAAATTGCTCTCTGTTGCTAACGATTTTAATTATTTTAGTGGGTTGTTTGATTCTAAAATTAATGCTTCGTTAGAAAAAAAATTAAATACTGATCTATTGTTGGTTGAAAGCGAAGTATCTCAACAAAATAAAGAAGTGGAAATTGCTGTTGAGCCTCAAGTTGGTTTAAAATCAAAACATATAGTTTCTTTGGATCAATTATTAAAAAATGAAAAAATTATTTATAATAAAACGATACAAGAAGAATTAATTAGATGTTCACTTCCATTGAATCTAAAAGATAAAGTTATTGCAATTGTAAATCTTGCGCAACTATATTTTTATGGATATGTTGATGGCAAAAGAAATATAAAAAAGGCATTTGAATTGCTTTTACCAATTGCAAAAAATAATCATGTAGAAGCAATGAATTGTATCGGGAGATTGTTTTTGCAAGAGACCGAAGAACAAAAGCCTAATTATAAAAAAGCGTTTAAATGGTTTAAACGTGCTGCAGAAAATGGGCATGTTGATTCTATGGTAATGCTTGGAGATTTAATTTTTTACTCTTGTGATTTTTTCGAAAATAATCAAAATTTATCTGACGCGCTTTTTTGGTTTCAAAAAGCTAATTCTTTAGGGAGTAAGGATGCAGCTGCTTATCTTGAAATGTGTAAAAATGCATCGAAAGAAAGTGCTGAATTAGAAATTACAGATGAAGAAATATCACATTTTATTGAAGTAAATGATGTTTCAAATTCTAATAAAAACCTTCATCCACTTATTATGCCGAATAAGGTGGAAGATAATGGTATAAGCTTGGATAAGGATGGGGGTATTGAGGCATTTGAATCTGATGATTCTGTGATTCATGTTGTTTTAGATG